>JALRCL010000208.1 GCA_023268575.1 Patulibacter sp. | reverse complement strand
TCGCCGGCGGCCTTCGTCTCGACGACCTTCGTCACGGCACCGGCGGCGTCCCGGACGATCCGCCCGAGCTGCCCGGGGTCCTCGAGCTCGGCGCTCAGCAGCGTCGCCGCGTTGCCCTCGCGCTCGTGCGCCTCCAGCAGCGCCGCGACGGTGTCCGCGTCGACGAGCGGCGCGTCGCCGGTGAGCACGACGACCGGCCGGTCCTCCGCGACGTGCTCCAGCGCGGCCGTGACGGCCCCGCCGGTCCCCTCGCCGTGGACGGCCGGGTCCTGGACCACCGCATCCACCCCGTCGGGCAGGTGCCCGTCGAGCTGCCGGCTGGGCTGGTCGACCACGACGATCCGCTGCGCGCCGATGCGGGCGGCGGTCGCGAGGACCCAGCCGACGAGCGGGGTCCCGCAGACCTCGTGGAGGACCTTCGGGGTGGCCGACCGCATGCGGGTGCCGCGGCCGGCGGCGAGGACGATCACGACGGGCGAGGCGCTCACGCCGCGCAATCTACGCGCCACCGGCCACGGCCGGTTCCGGCCGCCGTCAGGCGGTGAGCGCGACGCTCGGGAAGTCGACCGGGACGTCGAGCGCGACGTTCACGTAGTTCGTGAAGAGGTTCAGCGCGACGTGCGCGACGATCTCGACGAGCTCCTCGTCCGTGACGCCGTGGCTGCGAAGCTCCTCGATCGCCGAGGCGGGCGCGTCGCCCCGCTCGTCCACGAGCGCGAGCGCGAACCCGAGGACGGCGGCGGTCCGCGGGTCGTCGGAGTCGCCGGCCTGCGCGGCCGCCAGCTCCTCGGCGCTCGCGCCCGCCTTGCGGCCGAGCGCGGTGTGCGCCGCCAGGCAGTAGGCACAGCGGTTGCGATCGGCGACGGCGACGGCGATCTGCTCGGTCAGCCGGGCGGGCAGGACGCCGCCGCCGAGCGCGCCGAACGACCCCCACATGCTGCGCAGCGCGGCCGGCGAGTTCGCCACGGCGCGGAACATCGCCGGGGTGGCGCCGAACGCGCCGGTGATCTCGTCCAGCAGCGCGCGGCGGTCACCGTCGGCGGTGGCGGGGTCGACGAGGGAGACGTGGGTCATGCGAGGTCCTTCCGGGGCGGGCGTGCGGCGGGGGCCGGCACGGTCGGCGGGTCCGCCGACAGGGCGATGGTCGCGGCAGTGGCTGGACCTCAAGTATCGTTTCGTCTCTGATCCGTACCGAATCGTCCACTCGCGCGCCGGCGTCGGTCGACCGGCTCACCGGCCTGCTGGACCGGTTCGGCGTCTCGACCTCGCTGATCGAGGCCGGCCCCCTGCGCCTGCCGCGCCGCTACGGCACCGACGGCGCGGCACCCGGGGGCGGGCACCTGCACGTCCTGCGGGCCGGCGCGATCGAGGTCGTCCATCCCGACGGGGGCCCCGTGCCGCTGCGCCGCCGGGTCCACGTGCCGACGCTGCTGCTCTACCCCGCCCCGCAGCGCCACCAGCTCGTGCCGCTCGAGCGGGTCGACGTGACGTGCGCGGCGCTGCGCTTCGCCCAGGGTCCGCTGCACCCGCTCGTCCGGGCGCTGCCGCCGCTCGTCGCGGTGCCGATCGCCGCCGTCGACGGCCTGGCCCCCGCCCTCGACCTCCTGACCGCCGAGGTCGAGCACGTCCGCTGCGGACGGCGACTGCTCGCCGACCGGCTGCTGGAGGTCGTCCTCGTCCAGCTGCTGCGGTGGCTCTTCGACCACCCGGAGCAGGCAGGCGTCACGGACGGGCTCGTCCTCGGCATGTCCGACCCCGGGGTCGCGGCCGCGCTCGTCGCCGTGCACGACGATCCCGGTGCGGCGTGGACGCTCGAGCGGCTCGCCGCGACCGCGGCGATGTCGCGCAGCGCGTTCGCGCGGCGGTTCCGGGAGCTCGTCGGCCGGACCCCGGCCGCCTACGTCGCCGACTACCGGATGGCGGTCGTCCAGCAGCGGCTGCTGGAGGGCGAGCAGGTCGTCGGGCTGGCCCGTGAGCTCGGATACTCCAGCGCGTCCGGCCTCTCGCGGGCGTTCACCGCGCGGACGGGCACGTCGCCCACGGCGTGGCTGGCCCGGAACCGCGAGGGCTGAGCGGCCGCCCGACCGACGGCCGCGCACGCGTCGCGGCCGCGACGGCGCAGGGGCGCGAGCAGCCGGCGGCCCGCCTGCTCCTGCCGGTGGATGCTCGTGCCGTGCGCGCGGCCCTCGACGAGCACGACCACGACGACGACCTGCCCCCGGCAGGTGTAGCGCGCGGCCTGGTTGACGCGGCCGCCGCCGTTCCAGCCCGCCTTGAACGCGATCCGCCAGCCGGCGGGCCGGGCGCGCGCCAGGCCCCAGCGCTGCGACGGCACGACGGAGCGCAGGAGGCCCATCGCGTAGTCCTTGTGACGCGGGGGCAGGACCGACGCGAGCCGGGCGAAGAGCCGGGCCTGGCCGCCGGCCGACACGAGCGAGGTGCCCCAGAGCCCGAAGACCGGACGGAAGCCGCGGTGGCCGACGGCGCGCGCGACGCGGCGCAGCGGCGCCACCCCGCCCATCCGCCGCAGGAGAGCCGCGACCGGCTCGTTCGCCGAGCGGCGGATCATCGGCCCCAGGAGCGCCCGCTCGTCGGCCCGCAACCGCCGGTCGCGGACGCTGCGGCGACGCAGGTAGGCGGCGAGCACCGTCGCCTTGACGAGGCTGTTGGCGTGCACGCGCTCGGCACCGCGGAACGACCAGGCGCGGCGCCCGACCCGCAGGGCGAAGCGGATCCGCTCCGGTCGGCGCGCCGCCCAGCGGCGCGCCTCGCGCACCGCCGCCGACCACGCGGACGCCGGCGGCAGGCCCGCCGCCGCCAGGTCGTCGCGCGGCGTCGCCCGGGCCGTGGGAACCGACGCGAGCAGGGCGACGACGAGGGTGACCACCAGGACCGCGACGGCCGGCCGCAAGGGACGTCGGGAGGCGACGCGTGATGGCACCTCGCCGACGATTCCAGGCCCGCTGCCCCCGCACCAGGGCCGCGCGGGCGGGATCGCGAGGGCCCGAGCGCTCCATGGCGGCCGGGTCGGCGGGCCTCGGCCGCTCAGCGGTAGCCGTAGCGGCGCAGCGTCCGGTCGAGGCTCCGCACGAAGGCGCGGTTCGACGCGACGGTCCCGCCCCGTCGGGCCGGGACGAGGCGGCGGCGGTCCGCCCAGGCACGCAGGGTGCGTAGCGTGCTCGTCCGCAGGCCCAGGCGGTAGCCGTCGGCCGCCCAGGCCCCGGCGACGCCGCGAGCGTCGGCCTCGTGGGTGCGGAGCATCCGCGTCAGCAGCCGGCGCGCCTCGGCCCGCTCGCGCCGAACGAGGTCGAGGTGCTCGCCGGTGACGTCGACGAACCCCTGCTCCCCCGCGAAGCGCAGGACGACGACCGGCACGAACGACTCGGCGTGCGAGGTCCAGCGGTCCTCGAACCGGATGTCGCCGGTCACGAGGACCGGCCGGCCGCCGATGGTGCGCAGCGTGAAGCCCTCGCTCTGCGTGGCGCGGACCGACTGGCGGTAGCCGGTCGGCGTCCCGGCGGCGTCGCGCTGCAGGCGCAGGACCGTGGCGCTCACGCAGCAGTGCGCACCGCCGGTGAACTGCGTCACGAGGACCTCGGGCTCCCCGTCGCCGTCGAGGTCGCGCACGACGACCGAGGACGCGTCCTCGTCCCACTGCGGCAGGACGCAGCTGTTGCGTCCCTCGAAGGTGCAGCCCGACCCCCGCGGACCGCCGTCGAAGAGCTCCCGCCCGTCGCGCGCGATCGTCAGCCGCACGCCCCCGTCGTCGCCCGGTGCCGTCGGCGAGCTCGCCGTCACCACGACGGGGCCGCCGGTCACGGTGCGCGTCCGGTCGGCGGCGCCGGCGGTGGCCGGCGCGAGCGCGGTCAGCGCCGCCGCGAGGAGGAGCGCGGCGCGCAGGGGGCGTGGGCGACGGGAGCGCATGTGGCCATCCTGCCGAGGCGCCACCCCGGACGCCAGCAACCTGGCGCAGGCGGCCGCGTGCCGCTCCGGCGCGAGCGCCGAACCGAGCTGGGGAGCCCGGATTCGAACCGGGACCGGACAGTTCCAAAGACTGCCGTGCTGCCGTTACACCACTCCCCACCGTGACCGGGACGGGCCATTCAAGCAGGCCGGCACGCCACCACCGGGGTCTCGCCGCCGGGTCCGGGCGGTCCGTCGGCGCCACGGCCACGAGGCACGGACCGGGCCGGACCAGGTCAGTCGTAGAAGTTGGTGTCGTCCAAGAGGAGGCCCTCGGTCGCCGGAGCGGGACGACCGCGCTTGTCGCGCATGATCCCGATCGTGTGCGTCTTCACCGTGCCGTCGGCGTAGCGGAAGACCACTCGGCCGCGCGACTGGATCTCGTAGGTGCCGTGCTCGTCCGGTGGGTACTGGGCGCCGTAGACGAACGGCGTCCCGACGCCGCCCATCGTCGAGATGCTGCTGCTCGAGCGCACGAACTGCCCGTTGGAGCCCATCCCGAGCGTCTCGTGCCAGGTCGTGCAGCCGAAGGTCAGGCCGCAGAGGCCGCTGAACCCGCGGTGCTCCAGCCGGACGTCGAGCGTCGTGCCCGCCCTCGGGGTGTCGACGGGCGTCATCACGACGCCGTCGAGCTCGATGGTGCCGTTCTTGTACGTGCCGGTCTGGTCGCCGACCTTCAGCCGACCGGTGCGACGGTCGTAGGTGTAGCGCCGGCAGCCGTCGCCGGTCGGCTTGCCCTTGTCGGTCAGCGTCTCGGTGACCTTCGTGCACGTCGGCAGACCACCGGTCGGGAGCCCGAGGTAGGCCCACTTCGCGTTCGAGAAGAACACGCCGCGGTTGTCCCACGCCCGGTCGGCATGCGACACGAAGCCGTAGAACTGCCGGCCGGCGAGCCCCGTCGCGGACGCGCTCCCGCGGCTGAGGACGATCGCGTCGCGCGCCACGAGATTCCCCGCGCTCGCCCGGACGGCGAGCGTC
>JALRCL010000899.1 GCA_023268575.1 Patulibacter sp. | reverse complement strand
GATCGCGCAGCGGCTCGAGGGCGTCGCGCAACCGCGTCTCGCTGCCGTCCTCGCGGGCGAGCTCGACCGTCGCCGCCGCGAGGTCCGGGTTCGCCGGCAGCAGCGAGAGGCCCTCGATCTCCGTCGGCACCACGGCGGCCGCCGCCTCCACGTCGCCGCGGAGCACGTCGTAGACGCTGGGCTCGGTGCTCTTGTCGACCCCGAGCGCGACCGTGGCGTTCGCCTGCGCGTCGATGTCGACCAGCAGGGTGGCGTATCCGGCCTCCGCCACGCAGGCGGCGACGTTCACCGCCGTCGTCGTCTTGCCGACGCCGCCCTTCTGGTTCGCGATCGCGTAGATGGTGCCCAAGGAGCTGTCCGTGTCGGGAGCGGTGAGGACGCCGGGGACCGTCGGGCCCGGCCGGCGCGAGCGACCCGCTGGTCGCGGCCCCTGGAGCGGCCGCAGCGGCGCTCGTCGGGGTCAGGGACGGTACCGCGCGCGGGGGCCGGACGCCGCCTCCGCAGCGTTTCACGTGCAACCAGCGTCGGTCCGATCCGTTTCACGTGAAACGGACCACGCAGCGCACCGACGCGGCGGCGCTAGAGCGGCCGCCGTCGCGCCTCGCCGGGCTTCCGCGGAAAGCCCTTCGGCGTCGGTCGCTCCTTGACGGACACGACGAGACGCCGCTCGCGCGCCTCCGGCCACGGGGTGACGCGCTGGCTGCGGGGCTCGCCCATGCCGAGCTGCTTCGCGGCGCCGCGGGCGGTACGGGCCTCGTCGTCGTCGAGCTGCCCCTTCCAGGCCACGAGCGCCCCGCCGGGACGCAGCAGCGGAGCGGCGTACTCCAGCAGGACCCCGAGCGGTGCGACTGCCCGCGCCGTGACGACGTCGAACCGATGGCGTCCCGCGGGCCAGGCCTCGGCGCGGCCGTGAACCGTGCGGACGTTCTCCAGGCCCATCTGCTCGGCGACCGCGGCGACCCACTCGACCTTCCGCCGCACGGTGTCCATGGCGACGACCTGTAGCTCGGGACGGGCGGCGGCGAGGACGACCGCCGGGACGCCGATGCCGGTGCCGACGTCCACGAGCGTCCGGGCCTCCCGGATCTCGGGCGCCGCGAGACCGCTCAGGCCGTCTGCGACGTGACGATCGACCGCCTCGGCGGGATCGCGGACGGTCGTCGCCGCGTGCTCGTCCGCGGCGAGGACCTCGAGCAGCACGCGGAGCGCGGCGATCGACCGCTCGTCGAGGCCGTGCTCGGCCCCCAGGGCCTCCAGACGGGCCGCGACCGGATCGGTCACGGCCGCTTCGGCGTCACGACCAGGTGCCGCTCGGGCTCGTCGCCCTCGCTGTGGGTCGTGACGTCCCCGCGATCGCGCAGCCGCTCGTGGACGTGACGACGCTCGCTGGCGGTCATCGGGTCGAGCGCGACGGCCTCGCCGCGGCTCACGGCCCGGTCGGCCGCCTCCATCGCGATCCGCTCGAGGATCGAGGCCCGCCGCGACCGGTAGTCGCCCGCGTCGACCGTGACGACCCAGTCGCCGCCCGGGGCGTGCTTCGCCGCGACGCGCGTGGCGAGGTGCTGGACCGCGTCGATCACCTGGCCGTGGCGGCCGATGAACGGGGCCACGCCCTCGCCGCGGAGCGTCGCGGTGATGCGGTTGCCCTCGCGCGTGACGTCGACGTCGTCGCCCGCGCCGAGCCCGAGCGCCACGCGCCCGACCACCGCACCGACCTCGACGGCGATCCGCTCGCCGATGGCCTCGTCGTCGCGTGCCACGTCAGCGCCTCCGTCCGGACCGCTTCTTCTTCTTGCGCGGGGGAGGCGGCGGCGGTGCCGACGTCCGCACGGCCGCGGCTCCGCCCTTGGCGCCGGTGACCTCGGCGTCGCCCTCGACCACCGCCGGCTTCGCATGCCCGTAGACCCGGATGAGGCCCCACTGCTGGACGAGCGTGAAGACGTTCGTCGTGATCCAGTAGATGAAGAGGCCCGACGGCGGCTTGATCGGGATGAGGAAGATGACGAAGACCAGCGGCAGCGCGAGCATCAGCCGCTTCTGGTTCTTGTCGGCCGTCGGCGGCATGTTCACCAGCGACGAGGCCATCTGCGACCCGACGTAGAGGACGAGCAGCAGGACGAGCAGGCCGCCGGTCGCGACCGCCGTGATGTCCGTGATCCCGAGGAAGCCCTCGCCGAAGCCGCCGAGGACCTTGCCCTTGATGTCGGCGGCGTAGGACGCGGCGTCGTAGGTGAAGCCCGTCGACGGGTTGGGCACCTGGTGGCAGCCCACGTCATGGGGCAGGTTCAGGTCGCGCCCCTGACCGCAGATCTCGAACTTCAGATCCGTGCGGAGCATGTAGAAGAACGCGATCAGGAACGGGATCTGCGCGATGATCGGCAGACAGGACCCGAACGGGTTCACCTTGTGCTCGGCGTAGAGCTTCATCGTCTCCTGCTGGAGACGCTGGCGATCGTCCTTGTACTTCGCCTGGAGCGCCTTCATCTGCGGGGCGATCGCCTGCAGGCCGCGCATCGACTTGAAGGACTTGACGCCGAGCGGCAGCACGAGCAGCCGCAGCAGGATCGTCAGCAGGATGATCGAGAGGCCCCATCCGATCCCCAGGGAGTCATGGAAGAACTCCATGACGGGGAGGAAGATGTCGATCAGCCACTGGATCGGGGCGAGGACGGCAAGAGGCATGCGGGTCGCTCAGGACGAGGAGGCAGGAGGGCGGGAGCGGAACAGGCGCTGCGCCGCGACGGGATCGTAGCCACCGTCGCTCCACGGGTTGCACCTGAGGATGCGCCAGGTCGCCAGGACGACCCCGCGCAGCACGCCGTACGTGCGAACGGACTCGACGGCGTAGTGGCTGCAGGTGGGCTCGTAGCGGCAGCTCTGCGGCAACGCCGGGCTGATGACCCGCTGGTAGAGCCGGATCGGCGCGACGACGATCTCGCGCAGGAGGCGCAGGAGGATCATCGCTCGCGCTCCGCCTCGGCGGCGGCGGCCTTGTCCACGAGCTCGACGAGCGCGCCGTCGATCCCGGCGAGGCCCTCGCGCTCGGCGAGCTCGAGGGCGTCCGGCCGCGCGACGACGACGACGTCGAGCGACGCCGGGAGCCGGGTGCGGTGGACGGCGAACGCCTCCCGCAGGAGGCGCTTGACGAGGTTGCGCTGCACGGCGCCGCCGACGCGTCGGGACACGCTGAGCCCGACGCGGGGCTCGCGCGCGTCCTCGGTCGCGTCGCGCGGGAAGAGATGCAGGACGAGGTGCCGGTTGCCGAACGAGCGCCCGCGACGGAAGACGCGCTCGAAGTCGGCGCTGCGCGTCAACCGGCCCCGCTTCGACCGCCGCGCGGTCGGTCGGGGCTCGGTCACGGCGATCAGACCGTCAGGCGGCGACGGCCCTTCGCGCGGCGGCGCTTCAGGACCTCGCGACCGGCCTTCGACGACATCCGCTCGCGGAAGCCGTGGGTGCGGGCGCGCTTGCGCTTCTTCGGCTGGTAGGTGCGCTTCATGGTTCAGCTCGGATCGACTCGGTGGCCGGGCGCAGCGAGGTGCGACCCGCCTCGGGCACGGCGAAGGAGTGTAGCCGGAGACGGCCGCCGAGCGCCGCGCGGGTCGTCGCTAGCGCACCGGGTGGACGGACCCGACGCCGTCCTTCCCGCTCTTTCCGGGAAACGTCCGCGACCCGTCGACGAACGGCCCCGGCGAGGGGTGGGAGCGCTGGTATATTCGCGCCTCGCCGCCGGCCCCGGCCGCGGCCCTCCGGGCCCCAGGGTCCCCGATTCGCCCGATCCGCACCACGTTCGCGTGGTGCCGCTGCCTGCTGCCCGTGACCGCCTCCGACCTCGACCGCGCCTGGAACGCCATCGTCGTGGAGGCCCAGCGCCGGATCGCGGATCCGGCCTGGACCACGTGGCTCTCCGTCCTGCAGCCGGTCGGGCTCGAGCAGGGCGTGCTCGAGGTCCACGCCCCGGACCACGCCCGCTCGTGGGTGTCCTCGCGGCTCGTCCCGCTGCTGCAGGACTGCGCCGCACGCGCGCTCGGACCCGGCTGGGAGATCCGCCTCGCCCCCGGCGCCGCGCCGTCGGCAGGCGGGCGGCGGACGTCCCGCCGCGGCGCTCCCGGCGCGCCGGCACGCGGCGAGGAGGACACCCGACGGCGGGTCCCCGAGCGGCCGTTGACCCCGCGATTCCGCTTCGAGGAGTTCGTCCTCGGCCCGGCGAACCGCTTCGCCCACGCCGCCGCGCTGACGGTGGCCGAGAACCCGGGCATCGCCTACAACCCGCTCTTCCTCTGCGGGCCGCCCGGCGTCGGCAAGACCCACCTGCTGCACGCCATCGGCCACTACGCGCGTGCCCACCATCCGGGCATCCGCGTCCGGTACGCGACCGCCGAGACGTTCACGTCGGAGTTCACCGACGCCCTTCGCACGCGCGGGATCGACGGCTTCAAGCAGCGGTACCGCTCGATCGATCTCCTGCTCGTCGACGACGTGCAGTTCCTCATGGCCAAGCAGGCCACGGAGG
The DNA here is from genome assembly GCA_023268575.1 of Patulibacter sp. Classification (GTDB taxonomy): domain Bacteria; phylum Actinomycetota; class Thermoleophilia; order Solirubrobacterales; family Solirubrobacteraceae; genus Patulibacter. Next base: position 3,340 of record JALRCL010000899.1, on the reverse strand, counting down.
AGGAGTTCTTCCACACGTTCAACGCGTTGCACGAGGCGGGCGCCCAGGTCGTCCTGACCGCCGATCGCGTGCCGGACGACATGCAGCAGCTCGAGCAGCGGCTCCGCGACCGGTTCGCGTCCGGGCTCGTCGCCGAGGTCGAGCCGCCCGACATCGCGACGCGGCTGATGGTGCTGCGCAAGCGGATCACCGGCCAGCAGCTCGAGCTCACCGATCCGGGCGCCCTCGAGGAGATCGCGCGCCACGTCTCCACGAGCGTGCGCGCCGTCGAGGCCGCGCTCATCCGCGTCGTCGCCTTCGCGTCGCTCACCGACCGTCCGGTGACGCGCGCGCTCGCGCAGGAGGTCCTCGGCTCGCTCTACCCCGGCCGCGACCGGCAGCCGGGCACCCGGCGGGTCGACGAGCCCGCGACGACCGGCGAGGTCCTCGCCGCGACCGCGTCCGTCTTCGGGCTCGCCGTGGACGACCTGACCGGCCGCCGCAACGACAAGCGCACCGCCTGGGCGCGCAAGCTCGCGATGTACGTCGCTCGGGAGGAGACCGGCGCCTCCTACCCCGCGCTCGGCCAGGCCTTCGGCGGGCGCAACCACACGACCGTCCTGAACGCCGTGCGCGGCGTGAACGAGCGGATCGACCGCGATCCCGCCGCACAGGTCGACCTCGCACGTGTGCACGACCGCATCGCGGCTGTGCGTCGAGGCGAGGACGACCGACCCGGCGATCGACAGGCCGACCGCCTCGACTGACAGACTGCACAGGTCGCTGTGGACGAGCCGATCCCAGCTGCCACGGGCGATCGCCGGTGCTCCTGCACAGGACGCACAGGCCTTCCTCCTACTGCTGATCACTCTCTCCCCCTGAGGACTTCAAGGTGAAACTGCACACCGCCGCACAGGACCTGCTCGGTCACCTGCAGTCGCTCAGCCGCGTCGCGTCCGGGCGACTGGCCAACCCGACGCTCTCCGGCGTGCAGATCGCGGCCGACGCCAACGGCATCGAGCTGCGTGCGACCGACCTGCAGGTGGGCCTGCGGATCAAGCTCGAGGGCGAGGTCGAGCGGCCGGGCACGATCGTCCTCCCGGCGCGGCTCCTGCTCGACATCACGCGCCAGGCCCCCGGACCCCGCCTGACGCTCGAGCTGCGCACGGAGGAGCAGGACGTCGAGGTCACCGCCGGCTCGGCGGTGTTCCATCTGCGGACCCTCCGTGGCGAGGACTTCCCGCCGCTGCCCGAGCCCGCCGGCGCCGACGCGGTCCACGTGCCGGCCGACGCGTTCATCGCGACGACGGCGAAGGTCGTGCGCTCCGCGGCGAAGGACGACACCCGGCCGCTCCTGGCCTGCGTCCTCGTGCGCGCCGAGGGCGACACGCTCACGATGGTCGCCACCGACTCGTACCGCCTGTCGGAGAAGCGCACGGCGTTGGAGACGCCGCTCGAGGGCGGCTTCGAGGCCAACGTGCCGGCTCGCGTCATGCAGGAGCTCGAGCGCCTCGTGCCTGCCAGCGGCGCCGAGCACCTCGTCGTCTCCCGCGGCGAGAACCAGGTCCTCTTCACGATCGGCGAGCACGTCCTGAGCTCGCGGCTCGTCGACGGCACCTTCCCGCAGTACCGCTCGCTCATCCCCGAGACGTTCGAGCACGAGCTGCGCGTCTCGACCGCGGAGCTGCGCGAGGTCGTCTCCCGCGTCTCCCTGCTGGCCCAGAAGGCCGCCGCGCTGCGCCTCGCCTTCAGCGACGGGGAGCTCGTCGTCTCGGCCCAGACCCAGGACGTCGGCGAGGCTCGCGAGCCGCTGCCGGTCCCCTTCCAGGGCGAGCCGTTCGAGATCGGCTTCAACCCGGAGTACCTGCGGGACGGCCTCGACGCGATCGACGAGGACGAGGTCCTGCTGCGCCTCACCAGCCCGATCCGGCCGGGGCTGTTGCAGACGACCGACGAGCAGCAGGGCTTCCTGTACCTGATCATGCCGATCCGCCTCAACGCGTAGGCGCGCTCGACGCGGTCCGCGGTGGAGGGAGGCGACGCGCCGCAGGACCGCTCGCCGCGGCTGGCCGCGCTGCGCCTGCGCAACCTGCGCACCTACGAGGAGGCAGACCTGGAGCTCGGCCCCGGATTGACGGTCGTCTCCGGGCCCAACGGCGCGGGCAAGACGAACCTGCTGGAGGCCGCCTACGTCGCCTGCACCGGCCGGTCGTTCCGGGCCGCCGGGGACCGCGAGCTCGTCCGCCGCGGCCAGGACGCCGCCCACGTCGCGGTCGAGGTCGAGCGCCCCGGCTTCGGCCGGGCGACCTTCACCGTCGGCCTCGTCCCCGGCGACCGTCGGCGCCTGCGGGTCGACGGCGCGCCGGTCGACGGGCTGCTGGATCACCCGTCGCGGCCGCTGCTCAGCGTCTTCCTGCCCGACCGCCTGGCGCTCGTGAAGGGCACCCCGGGGTTGCGTCGAGCCCACCTCGACCAGGTCGTGCTGGCGCTGCGGCCCGCGGCATCGGTCGTTCGCCGGCGCTACGTGGACGCCCTGCGCCAGCGCAACGCCCTCCTCGGCCAGCTGCGAGCCCGTGACGTCGCCCCTGACGCGGCGGCGACCGACCTCGAGCCGTGGGACCGGGCGCTCGCCGACGCCGCCGTCGCACTGACCGAGGCGCGGGCCGACGCCGTGGCGCTCCTCGCCGAGCCCGTCGCCGGGCGGGCCGAGGCGCTGGGCCTCGCGGGCGAGCTGTCCGTCGAGTACCGACCGCGGGTGGCGGGCGACGCGGAGGCGTTCCGGGCCGCGCTCGCCGAACGGCGCGTGGGCGACCTGGAGCGCGGCTTCACCCACGCCGGCCCCCACCGGGACGAGCTCGCCCTGCGCCGCGACGGGCGTCCGATCGCGCGCTTCGGCTCCCAGGGCGAGCAGCGCCTCTGCCTGCTGGCGCTCCTGCTGGGCGAGGCCGACGCCCTGCAGGCCGAGACGGGTCGCCGGCCCGTGCTGCTGCTCGACGACGTGATGAGCGAGCTCGACGCGTCGCGACGGGAGCGCCTCGTGGGCGTCCTGCGCGCCGGCGGTCAGGCCCTCGTCACCGTCACCGAGGCCGCGCACGTCCCCCACGCCGACGACCCCGACGTGGGCCGCGTCGAGGTGGAGCCCGGCCACGCTCGCGCGCTCCGCGCCTCGTCCGTCGCCGGGGCAGCGTGAGCCGTCGCCGGCGCTCCACCCCGCGGCCGGTCGCCGACGGCCTGGGATCGATGCTCGATGGCCTCGCGCCCGACGACGACCTCGCCCGCCTCCAGCGCGCCTGGGCGGCGGCGCTCGGGCCCGCCGTGGCGGCGGCCGGGCAGCCCGTCGCGCTGCGCGAGGGGGTCCTCC
>JALRCL010000884.1 GCA_023268575.1 Patulibacter sp. | reverse complement strand
CGGTCGTCATCCCGGCGTCGGGGTGGCTCGGGGACCGGTTCGGGGACCGGCGGGTCTTCCTCATCGCGCTCGCGCTGTTCGCGGGAGCCTCGGCGCTCTGCGGGATCGCCACGACGCTCGGGCAGCTCGTCGTCTTCCGGGTGCTGCAAGGCATCGGGGGCGGGATGCTCGTCCCGGTCGGCATGACGCTCATGTTCCGGACGTTCCCGCAGGCCGAGCGGGTCCGGGTCAGCCGGCTGATCATGATCCCGACGGCGATGGCGCCCGCGCTCGGGCCGGTCCTCGGCGGGCTCATCACCGACCACCTCGCGTGGGAGTGGGTCTTCCTCGTCAACGTGCCGATCGGGCTAGCCGCGCTGCTCTTCGGGCTGCGCTTCCTGCCGCGGGACGCCCCGGTCGACGCCGGCCGCTTCGACGCACCCGGGCTCGTGCTCGCCGGCGTCGGGCTCGGCGCGCTCATGTACGCGGTGAGCGAGGGGCCGTCGCGCGGCTGGGGCTCGCCCGAGATCGTCGGCTTCGGCAGCGCCGGCCTCGTGCTGCTCGCGGCCTTCGTGACCTGGGAGCTGCGGTCGCCGCACCCGATGCTCGACCTGCGGCTGCTGCGCACGCCGATCTTCCGCCGGTCGATCCTCGTGATGGTGCCCGCGACGGCCGGCTTCCTCGGCCTGCTCTACGCGTTCCCGCAGCTCCAGCAGGAGGCGCTCGGCCGCTCGCCGACGACGAGCGGCCTGCTGACCTTCCCCGAGGCGATCGGCGTGATGCTCGGCTCGCAGGTCGTCGCGCGGCTGTACCCGATCGTCGGTCCACGCCGGGTGATGCTCGCGGGCGCCACCGGCGTCGGGACGATGGCGCTCGCGCTGACCCTCGTCGACGCCGAGACCTCGGACGTCCAGGTCGTCGCAACGATGCTCGTCTTCGGCTTCTCGATGTCGGCGGTCTTCCTGCCGGTCCAGTCGGCGGGGTTCGCCCAGACGAGCGCGGCGGAGACGGGGCAGGCCTCCGCGCTCTTCAACGCGCTGCGCCAGGCGTCGGCCGCCGCCGGCGTGGCGACGCTGGCCACCGTCATCGCCGTCGTCGGGCCGGGCGTGCCGACCGGGGCGCCCGGCGGCACCGGCGACCTGGACCCGTACCACGCGGCGTTCGTCGCGACCGCCGTCCTGATGGCGATCGCGGCGGTCCTCTCGTTCTGGATCCGGGACGAGGACGCCGCGTCGACGATGGTCCGCGACCGGCCCTGACGCGAGCCGGGCCCGCCCGGCGACGAGACGTCCGGCGTTCGGCACGAACGATGGCACCGGTTCGCGCCGCTGTTGATGCAAGCAGGTGCGCTTTCAGACGTGCAAGCACCGCTACGCTGGGCGTATGGCCACGTTGCACCTGCGGAACGTCCCGGACGACCTCGATGCGACCCTGACGCGGGACGCGGCCGAGCGAGGCATGTCGAAGAACCGACGGGCCATCGAGGTCCTGCGCCGCGGGATCGGCTTGGACCAGCTCGAACGCGCGGCGACGGTCGAGCAGATCCTGCGCGACCGCGCGCACGTCGAGGTCGACGTCGCGGCGGTGACGCGGGCGGAGCGCCCCGACGCCGACCCCGGCCGCCGCGGGTGAGCAGCTCGACGGCCGAGCACCTGCTGCTCGACGCCTCCGCGCTCGTCGAGCTCGTGGTGGCCGGCCGCCACCGCGACGCCGCCGAGCGGCTGCTGCGGCGGGTCGCGCGCGACCCGCACCTCGTGCTCATGACGGCCGCGCACGGACTCGTCGAAGCCACCAATGCGCTCCGTGGGCTCGTCCGGGGCCGCCACCTCAGCAGCGAGCAGGGACGGGCCGCGGTCGGCTGGCTCCGCGAGCTCGACCTCGTGCTCGACCCGTCGGGCCCACGGCTACCGCGCGTCTGGGAGCTCCGCGATCGGATGAGCGCCTACGACGCGGCCTACGCCGCGAGCGCCGAGGCGCTCGGCCTGCCGCTCATCACGGCCGACGAGCGGCTGCTCCGCGCCTGTGCGGACGCCGGCATCGAGGCGGTCGCGCTGTCCGCCCGCGCATGAGGGCGCGAGGCGTCCCGTCGGCGTCCATGACACCCGGACGGACCGCTCCAGGACGCGGCGACCGGTCGCGCGACGCGAGGCACCTCAGAACGAGGACTTGCTCTCGAGCTCGCCGGTGGTGACGTCGAAGCAGAACTGGTAGCTCGGCAGCAGCTCGCCCTTGCGCCCGTAGTAGACGCAGGTCGAGCCCACCGGCTCGTCGAGGCCGTCGATCTCGGTCGACCACTCGTCGGCGCTCGCCGGCTCGCCGAGGGCGGCCTCGACCTCGGCCCGCGTCGCTCCTCGGCGGATCTCGCGGTACTGCTGCTGCGTGATCGCGGTGCGGTCGCTCTCCTCCTGCACGTCGTCGGCGGCGCTGCCGATGAGCGCGGCACAGCCGACGATCAGCACGGTGCACCCGAGCACGATGCCCAGGGCGATCTTCACGACGGTCTTCACGGGATGGTCCTCCGGACCCGGCGCGCCGGCCGGGCGCGAGGCGGGCGGGGGCGCGCTCCGGCTCCCGCACCGGCGAGGTCGTCGGGCGTCGCGCGGTTCTGACGCGGCCGCCCGGAACGCGCCGGGACGGCGTCTACGCTGAGCGCGATGGGCGGGCCGATCACCGACGTTCCGGACGCGATCGACGCGGCGCTC
>JALRCL010000769.1 GCA_023268575.1 Patulibacter sp. | reverse complement strand
GCTCGACCGGGGTGATGACGGGCGATTCGACGACCGGCGGCTCGGGCAGCTTGACGTCGGCGATCGTGCGTTTGGGGGCGTCGCGCGGCACGGCGGCGTCATCGCCCACCCCGGGCAGCCCGGTGGGGTCGACCCGGTCGGGTCGTTGCACCTTCTCCGCCGGCGGCGCGGCGGTGGCCGACGTCGTGCCGCGGATGGAGCGCGACGGGCGGGTCATCGCCGTCGCGCGGCTGAAGCTCGACCGCAACGCCTCGCCGTTGCCGGTCGACACCACGGTGCTCGTGCGCCCGCGCTCGGCCCTCGGCCTGAAGTACGTCGAGCTGACGCGCGGCCGGTCGTCCGAGGACCTGCCGGACGGCGGCACCCTGCCGCTGCGTCAGGCGGTCGTCGAGCCGGTCGACGTCGACCAGGTGACCGCCGCGTTCGACGCCCCGACCCGGAGGGCCTTCCAGGTCGGCAACCGCGAGCTGGGCAACGCGCTCGCCGGCCGCGGGGAGGACCTCTCCAACGCGCTGGCGAGCCTCCCGGTCCTGCTCGAGCGACTGCGCCCCGTGATGGCGAACCTCTCCGCCCCGGCGACCGGGCTCGTCGCGACGATCGACGCCTTCCGCCGCACCGCCGGCGAGGTGGCGTCCGTCGCGGAGGGTCAGGCGACGCTCATCCGCCACCTCGACGGGACCCTCGGAGCGCTGCAGGCGGTCGCGCGTCCCTACCTCGCCGACGCGATCGCCACCGGCGTGCCCCTGCAGGAGACGCTCCAGCGCGATCTGCCGGCCACCCGTCCGACGCTGCGAGACACCGGGCGGCTGCTCGCCGAGCTGCGCCCCGGCGTCCGGGCGTTGCGCGGCGCGGCCCCCGACCTCGCCGCAGCCGTGCGCCAGGGCACGCGCACCATCGTGCGCCTGCCGCAGCTGAACGAGCGCCTGCGCGCGGGGCTCGGGTCGATCGAGCGACTCGGCACGGACCCGGCGGTCCTGAAGGGCCTGCAGCGCACGACCCGGGCCAACCAGGTCCTGCAGCCGACGCTCGACCAGCTGGCGCCGACCCAGGTCGTCTGCAACTACGTGACGCTCTTCGCGCGCAACCTCGCCAACCACCTCTCCGAGGGCAACCGGTTCGGCACGTGGGAGCGGGCGCTGCTCATCCTCTCCACCGACCAGATCCTGCCGACGGCGAAGCCCGCCGGGACGCTGCACTACAACGCGTACCCGAACACCGGCCAGGCCGGTGCGGACCAGGAGTGCGAGGCCGGCAACGAGGGCTTCCGCGGCGACCGGCTGATCGGCAACGTGCCGGGCAACCAGGGCGTGCAGACCGACCGCACCATCGGACTGGAGCGCCGGCCGTGAGCCTCCTGCGACGCCGCACCGGCCCGCCGAAGAGCGCCCGCTCGCGCGGGATGAGCCCCGTGCGCGCCGGAGCGCTCGTGCTCGTCGCCGCCGCGCTGATCGTCTACCTCGGCTTCAGCAAGGGGCACGTCCCGGGCAGCCACGGCTTCCGCCTCAGCGCGGTGGTCGCCGACGCGCAGGCGATCAAGGCCGGCTCGCCGGTCCGCGTCGCCGGCATCCCGGTCGGCACCGTCACCGGCGTCGAGCCCCACGGCGACGGCACGACGTCGCTCGTGAAGATGGACCTCCGCGACGACGCGCCGCGACCGCGGCAGGACGCGACCCTGAAGATCCGCCCGCGGATCTTCCTCGAGGGGAACTTCTTCGTCGACCTGCAGCCCGGGACCCCGCGCGCTGCTGCGCTGGCCGAGAACGCGACGCTGCCCGTCACCCGCACGCAGTCGGCGGTCCAGTGGGACCAGGTACTGAGCTCGCTGCCCGCGCAGCAGCGCCGTGACCTGCAGGACACCATCACCGGCCTGGGCAACGGCCTCGGGCGCGACTACGGCGACGGCACGGCCGCCGCGGCGCTGCGGCGGACCCTGCTGGCCGCTCCGCCCGCGCTGCGCACCTCGGCGGTCAACGCCGACGCGCTGCGCGGCGAGCAGCCGCACGACCTCTCGCGCCTCATCGCGGCCGCGGGCGCCCTCTCGGGGGATCTCGCCGGCCATTCCCAGCAACTCGTCGGCGCGGTGCGCGGGCTCGACCGCACGACGGCCGCGCTCACCGCCGACCAGGGCGCGCTCGAGGGCTCGATCGCCGAGCTGGCGCCGACGCTGCGCACGGCGGACGGCGCGTTCGCGGACCTCCGGGCCGCCTTCCCCGGGACGCGGCGGCTCGCCCGCGCGCTGCTGCCCGGCGTCCGGCAGACCGCCGCCACGATCGACGCCGCGATCCCGTGGGTGCGCAGCGCCCGCACGCTCATGGGCCCGGACGCGCTGCGTGGCTGGGTGGCGACCGCGGCGCAGGCGGTGCCGGCGCTCGCACGCTTCACCGAGCAGAGCACGACGCTCCTGCCCCAGGTCGACGAGCTGTCGATGTGCGCCTACCGCGTGGTCCTGCCCGCAGGCAACGCGAAGATCGAGGACGGCCGGTTCACGACGGGCCGCGAGACGTACAAGGGCTTCTGGTACGGCATGGTCGGCCTCGCCGGCGAGGGCCAGAACGGCGACGGCAACGGGCCGTACGCCCGGGTCCAGACCGGGATCGGGCCGAACACGCTCGACTTCGGCCAGGTCAGCAGCGAGGGCTCGCCGCTCCTGGGCAGCGCGGCCCGCGCGCCGATCGGCGTGCGCCCCGTCCGCCCGGCGAAGCGTCCGCCCTACGTCGACGACCAGCCCTGCTCGCAGCAGCCGGTGCCGGACCCCAACACGGCCCGCTCGGCCCCCGGCGACGCGGCGCAGGTCGTCGGTGCGGCCCGCGGGGCAGAGGCCCGCGACCGCGGCACGACCGGCCTGGACGCGCCCGTCCGCGGCGTGCGCGACGTCGGCGGCCTGGCGAGCGAGGTCGCCGAGCGGCTGAGCCCCTTCGCCGGTCGTCTCGACGGGAAGGACGCGAAGTGAAGCGCGCCATCCGCCAGCACGGCCGCTGGGTCGCGATCATCCTCGCGATGGCGGCGACGGCGCTCGTCGTCACGGTCTACCTCCTCGTGAACCAGCGCGTCGCCTTCCCGGGGTGGGTCCCGGGGATCGGGCAGGACGACGTCCACTACCGCGTCGAGCTCGACACCGCCCAGTCCGTCACGCCGGGCCAGGGGCAGACCGTCACGATCGCCGGCGTCGAGGTCGGCGACATCACCGACGTCGAGCTCCACGGCGGTCGCGCGATCGTCGGCATCCGCCTGCGCGAGAAGTACGCGGCGATGATGCGCCGCGACGCCTCCGCGTTGCTGCGTCCGAAGACCGGGCTGAACGACATGGTGCTCGAGCTCGACCCGGGCACGCCATCGGCGCCGCGCGTCCCGGCGGGCTTCACCGTCCCGGCCTCGCGGACGCGGCCGAACGTGAACGTCGACGAGATCCTCGCGTCGCTGGACACCGACACGCGCGGCGCGCTGCAGCTGCTGCTCAACGGCGCCGGCTCGGCGCTGAAGGGGCAGTCGCGGCAGCTCTCCGACGGCCTGCGCGAGATCGATCCCGTGACGCGCAACCTGCGCCGGATCGGCGAGGCGCTCGAGGACCGACGGGAGAACACCCGGCGGGTCGTCGGCCGGCTGCGGCTCGTCACCGAGGCGCTGGCGCGCAGCCGCGGCGACGTCGTGCGCGCGGTCGATACGACCGACGACGTCTTCTCGACGATCGGCGCTCGCGACCGCGAGCTGCGCACCGCCCTGCGCGAGCTGCCCGCCACGCTGCGCACGACGCGCACGGCGCTGCAGGACGGCGGCGCGCTCGCCCGCCAGCTGCGGCCCGCCACCGCGGCGCTCCAACCCGTGGCCGACGCGCTGGAGCCCGCGCTGCGTGCGAGCCGCCCGCTCCTGCAGCGCACGGAGCCGGTGCTGCGCGAGCAGCTCCTCCCCTTCAGCCGGCAGACGCTGCCGACGCTGCGCCGCCTGCGGCGCGCCGCCGCCACGACGGCCGAGCTGTCGCCCGACGCGACCGCGACGCTCGCGACGCTCAACCGCGCGGCGAACATGCTCGCCTACGACCCGCCGGGCGAGGAGCAGGGGTACCTCTTCTGGGCGCAGTGGCTCACGCACCTCGCGCCCTGGATCTTCAACACGCAGGACGCCCACGGCCCGATCCGCCGCGGCATGATCCTCATCACCTGCACGTCGCTGGGGTCGTTCTCCGACGCCGCGCGGGTGAACCCCGTCGCGGGCCTGCTGACGGGGGTCTTCTCGAGCCTCTCGGGCTCCGGGCTGTGCCCGATCGGTCCGGGCGACGCATCGGGCAACCGCGGCGACACGCCGCGGTCCTCCACCCGCGACGGGGCGGCGACGACGCGCGGCGGGTCCGCCGGCCGGGACGGCGCCACGGCTCGGGACGAGGAGCAGGCGCGCGCCGCCGCCGGCGCCGCGGCGACGGGAGGCACGCGATGAGCACGCGCTCGCCCGGCGTCGGCCGGATCCTGCTCATGGTCGGCTTCGCGCTGTCCTGCTTCGCGCTGCTGCTGTACCTGTGGCTCGCGTTCGGCGGCTCCGCGCCGCTGCGCCCGCAGGGCTACCGCGTCCACGTCTCCTTCGCCGAGGGCGCCCAGCTGGCCAGCGAGGCCGACGTCCGGATCTCCGGCGTGCCGGTCGGGAAGGTCAAGTCGATCGAGGCGAATCGCCGGACCGGTCGTGCCGACGCGGTCGTCGAGGTGCAGCCGCGGTTCGCCCCGCTGCCGCGCGACACCCGCGCGGTGCTGCGCGCCAAGACGCTGCTCGGCGAGACGTACGTCGAGCTGACGCCGGGGAACCGGCGTGGGCCCACGATCGCCGACGGCGGCCGCCTGCCCGACGGCCGCGTCGCGGAGACCGTCGAGTTCGACGAGGTCCTGCGGACGTTCGACCGCCCGACCCGCGAGGCGCTCCGCGAGCAGCTGCAGCGCTCGGCGCTCGCGCTCGACGGTCGCGGCACGGACCTGTCGGCGGCGATCGGGCTGTTCTCGCCCTTCGCCCAGGACGGGGCGACGCTCCTGCGGATCCTCGACGCGCAGCGCGGGGACCTGCGGACCCTCGTGCGCGACGGCGGGCGGACCGTCGGCGCGCTGAGCGAGCGGCGCGGACAGCTCGCCGGGCTCATCACCGACGCGGGCCGCGCGCTGGCGATCACGGATCGCCGCGGCGCGTCGCTGCGCGAGGCGGTCACCGCCCTGCCCGCCTTCCAGCGCGAGGCGCAACGGTCGGTCGCCCGGCTGCGCCGGTTCAGCGACGCGAGCGCGCCCCTGGTGGCCCAGCTGCGCCCGGCGGCCCGGGAGCTCAGCCCGTCGCTGCGCAGCCTCGAGCAGCTGGCTCCCGACCTGCGGGCGCTGTTCGTCGACCTCGGGCCGCTCATCACGCGCAGCCGGACGGGCCTGCCCGCGCTGACGGAGGTCACCGACGCGCTGCGCCCCGCGCTCGCCGACATCGGGCCGTTGCTGCGCGAGGTCAACCCCGCGCTGGAGTTCGTCGGGCGCTACCCGCAGGAGGGCCGCGCGTTCTTCGCCAACGCCGGGATGGCGCTCAACGGCAGCGCCCTCGGCGTCGACGGCAAGCGCTACGGCTACCTGCGCCTCGTCACCCCGCTGAACCTCGAGAACCTCGCGATCTGGAAGCGGCGCCTGGCGACGAACCGCCCGGACGCGTACGCGAAGCCCGGGGCGTTCTCGCAGCTCGCCCAGGGGATGCCGGTCTTCGAGAACCGCCAGTGCGGGGCCGCTCGCCCGAGCGCCGGCGTCCTGAGCGACCTGCTCGAGACGCTCGGCGGGTCGCTGACGGCGCTGGCCCCCGGCTGCGCGAAGCAGGGACCCTTCACGAACCCGGACGGCTCGACCGGCGACTACCCGCGCGTCGCACGCGACCCGGAGTGACCGGTCCGCGGCGCCCTGGTCCGACGCGCCGTCCGGTCACCGGGTCCGGGCGCTGGCCCGCCGGATAGGCTGCACGGCCGTGGGACGGCTCGTGGACCTCGCCCTGCGCCGTCCCGGGCGCGTCCTCGTCGTGACGCTCCTGCTCGTCGCCGCCGGGCTCTACGGCCTGACGCAGCTGGGGACCTCCGCGGCGGTCCGCACGATCACCGGCACCGACTCGGAGGCCTGGCGCGCCGATCGCGACGTCGCGGCGACCTTCGGCGACGAGGCGATCGTCGTGCTCGTGCGCGAGTCCGCGGGCGACCTCGCGTCGACGAACGACCTCCAGCGGCTCATCGGGCTCGAGGGCTGCCTGGCCGGGAGCTTCCCGCCGGAGGCGCAGGAGATCCCCGGCGGCCCCGATGGTCCGTGCGCGCGGCTGCGCGAGCGGCGCGCCGCGAAGGTCGTCTACGGCCCCGCGACGTTCGCGAACACCGCGGCGACCGCCTTCACCGAGACCGCGCAGGCCCAGGTCCAGAGCGGCCTGGCCGGCGCGCAGCAGGCTGCGGCGGAGGCCCAGCAGGCGGCCCGCCGCCGCGGCGCCAACGCCGCGGAGGCGCGCCGGGCCGGCGAGCGGGCCCAGCAGCGGGAGATCCAGAAGCTCACGACGCTGGCCCAGCAGATCAGCCAGGAGTACGGGATCGACCCGACGCAGGTCTCGCTCGCCAACCCGCAGTTCGTCAGCCGCTTCCTCTTCGACGCGAACGCGCCGGCCGGGACGCCGAAGGCGCGCTTCGCGGCGGTGCTGCCGAACCGCGACGCGGCGCTCGTGACGCTGCGCCTGCGCGAGGGGCAGAGCGACGAGGACCGGCGCGCGGTCGTCGCGCTCGTGCGGGAGGCGGTGGCGCTGGACGCGTTCCGGCTCGAGCGCGGCGCGGGCTACGTCGTCAGCGGTGCACCGGTGCTCGTCGACGCCGTCGCCGTCGAGCTCGAGCACGCACTGCTGCTCCTGCTCGCCGTCGGCGTCCTCGTGATGGCGATCGTGCTCGCGCTCACGTTCCCCGAGCGCCGGCGGCTCCTGCCGCTCGGGATCGCGCTGGGCACGCTCGCGGTCGTCTTCGGCGGGACCGGGCTCCTCGGCATCCCGGTGAACCTCGGCACGATCGCCACGCTGCCGGTGCTGCTGGGCCTGGCGGTCGACTACGGCGTCCAGCTCCATGCGCGCGTCGAGGAGCAGCGGCGCCGCGGCCTGCGGGGGCCCGAGGCGGCGCGGCGGGCGGTCGCGGTAGGCGGCCGCCCCGTCCTGTTGGCCGCCGGAGCGACGCTCGCCGGGTTCCTCGTCCTGCTGCTCTCGCCGACGCCGCTCGTGCGCGGCTTCGCCCTCGTCCTGCTCGTCGGCGTGGCGCTCGCGGTCCTCGCCGCGTTCACGGTCGGCCTCAGCCTCCACGCCGCGCTCGGCCGGCGCCAGGACGCGACGGTGGCGCCGCCGCCCCGCGCCCGCTCGCCGCGACGGCTGCCGCGCCCGCTCGCGGCCCCGGTCCGCGCGCTCGGCACGCTCCTGCGGGCGCTCGGGCGCCTCCTCGCCACGATCGTCGCCCTGGCGCGGGCGGCGGGGGCCCGGATCCTGCGTGCGGTGCGCTGGCTCGGCGACCGGCTGTCGCCGGCCGGTCGCCTCGCGGGGCGGCTGCTGGGACCGGCCGGGCGGCTCCTCGCGCGGCCGCTGCGGCCGGTGGCGCGGGCGCTCCGGCGGGGCGCCCGCGCCGCGGTGCAGGAGCGCGAGCCGACGCCGGCGCCCGAGCGCGGGGGCATCGGCGGCACGCCGGCCGTGCGACGGCTCGTCGCCTTCAGCCACGGGCGCCCCGTCCTCGTGCTCGTCGTCGGCACGGCCCTCGCGCTGGCGGGCGTCGTGCTCGGGTCGCGCGAGCCGGTGGAGACCGATCTGCAGCGGCTCGTGCCCGACGACCTGCCGGCGCTGCGCGACCTGCGGACCCTCGAGCGCGCCAGCGGGGTGTCCGGCGAGCTGCAGGTGCTCGTGGAGGCCCGGTCGGTGACCGCGCCGGCGGTCCTGCGCTGGATGGGGGAGGCCCGCTCGCGGATCCTCGCCGCGGGCGACTACCGCGCCGACCGCGGGTGCGCCGCCGCGCGGCTCTGCCCACTCGGCGCCCCCACCGACCTGCTGGACCCCGCGCAGCTGCGCACGCAGCAGGCGGTGGACGAGAGCCTCGCGGCGCTGCCGGCGTACTTCACCGGGTCGACGATCGCCCCGGACCGCGATCGCGCGCTGCTGAGCTTCGGTCTGCGGCTCGGGCCGCTGGACCGCCAGCGCCAGCTCGTCGGGGCCGTCCGCGCGGCGATCGCCGACCCGCCCGACGGCGTGCGCGCGACCGCGACCGGCCTCCCGGTCCTCGTCGCCGACGCCAGCGGCGAGGTCTCCTCCTCGACCCGGCGCGTGCTGACGCTCCTCGGCAGCCTCCTGCTCGTCGGGCTGCTGCTCGTCGTCGCGACCCGCAGCCGCCGCCGCGGGCTCGTCCCGCTCGTCCCGGTGGCGATGGCGGCCGGCTGGTCGGGCCTGGCGACCTGGGCGCTGGGACTGCCGCTGAACCCGCTGTCGGTGGTCCTCGGCGCGCTCGTGGTCGCGATCGGCACGGAGTTCAGCGTCCTGCTCTCGGAGCGCTACCACGAGGAGCGCCGGGCGGGCCAGGGCAGCGCGATGGCGATCGCCCGGACGGCGCGGTCGACCGGCCGGGCCGTCGGCGCCTCGGCGGCGACGGCGATCGCGGGCTTCGCCGTCCTCGCCGTCAGCGACATCCCGCTGCTGCGGCAGTTCGGCCTCGTGACCGTCCTGGACCTCGCCGTGGCGGTCCTCGCGGTGATCCTCGTCCTGCCCGCCCTCGCGGCGATCGGGGCCCGGCGGAAGGCGACGACGTGAGCGATGGGGGAGACCGGCGCGACGACGAGCGCCCCGAGGACGATCCGCTCGGGTTCGCGCCCGACGAGCGCGACGTGGCGCCCGGGTCCGGCCACCGGGCGCCCGACTCCGGCGCCCCGGCCGCGGGCGACCGCGGTGCGGCGGCGGACGCCCCGGACGCCGGGCCCGACGGGCCGTCCGGTGCGGCAGGGCCACGGGACGTCCCGGACCCGGACGCCCGCGGCGAGGAGGACCCCCTCGGCTTCGTCCCCGACGCCCGGGACCGCGGCGACCTCCCCGCGCCCGCCCCGGAGCCCGCACCCGACGGGCCCCGCCGCCCCGTCGTGCGGCGCGGCCCGACGCTGTCGAGCCCGAACAAGCCCCAGACCGGCCGCTACCTCGCGATCGCCGGGATCCTGCTGCTCGTCGTCGCGACGATCTCCACGCTCGCGGGGCGCGACCGCACCGGGGGCGTCATCGACCCGGGCGACGAGCTGCCGCCGTTCGCTGCTCCGTTGGCGACCGCACCGAAGCTCGAGCACGACGACGTGAACCTCGCGACCGCGGCGAACCAGGGCGACGCCGGGTCCCGCCCCGCCTGCTCGATCCGCAACCGCTCCGTCGTGACCTCTTGCGCGCTCCTGGAACGCGGGCCGCTCGTCCTCGTGCTCTACAGCCAGGGGATCGACCAGTGCGTCCGGGCCGTCGACGCGCTCGACCGCCTGCGCGCCCGCGAGCCGTCGGTGGCGACGCTCGCCGTCGCGGTGCTCGGCGACCACGGCGAGACGGCGCGCACGGCGCGCGACCGGCGCTGGGGACTGCCGGTCGTCTACGACCACGACGGTGCGCTGTCGACGCGGCTCGGCGTGCCGGCGTGCCCGTTCGTCGTCACCGTGCGACGCGACGGCACGGTCCTGGAGCGCCTGGTCGGGGGACTGTCGTCCGAGCGCCTGGCCACCGCCGTCCGGCGGCTCGTCGCCGACGACCGGGCGCCGCGCCGCACGACGACCGCGCCGACGCCGGGACGATGAGGAGGCCGCGGCGGCTCCGGCGGCGCTGTCGGCACGTCCCATCGGGACCGCGAGCGCAGGGGCGCCCGGCCCCCACGGCCGCCGGGGCGATTGGCTAGGCTCGCCGCCGATGGCCGGGTCGAGCAAGAAGTCGCGGCAGAGCCGCAAGCGTCGGGTGGCGACCCGCCGCGCCGACGCCGAGCGCCGGGGCGCCGAGCCGCCCACGGCGACGCCCCCGAAGAACCGGCCGACGGCTTCCGCCGCCAAGCGCGCACCGGGCGGCAAGCCGCTGACGATGAAGGCGAGCCTCGACGAGGCGCCGCCGGCGCCGTGGCACCCGATCCCGTTGACGGAGATCCTCATCCTGCTGGGCCTCGTCCTCGTCGTCGTCGGGCTCGTGACGCAGAAGATCGAGGTCCTCGGGGGCGGGCTGCTCGTCGTCGCCGCGTCGTCGACGGAGCTCTCGGCCCGCGAGCACTTCGCCGGCTACCGCTCGCACAGCTCGCTGCTGGCGGGCGTCGCGGCGATCCTCGTATCGACCCTCGCGGGGATCGCGCTCGGCGCGCTCGACGTCGGGATCCCGGTCTGGAGCCTCCTGGTCGTCGCGGCGGTCGTCTTCGCCGTGCTGTTCTGGCTCCTGCGGCGCACGTTCCGCAACCGCACCGGCGGCCTGTCCTTCCGCGTCTGAGCGCGCCCGACGCGGCCTCCGGAGCCGCCGGCGGCCTCAGCGGGTGAGCGCCTCGATCAGGGCGAGGCGCTGACGCGTGGTCAGCCGGCTGATCGCCTTCGTCTCGGGGATCGGGATCCGCCGCAGCACCCGCAGGGTCCGTGCGTCGCCCCACCGGTGCTGGGCCGACAGGAGCTCGCCGACGGGCAGCGTCTCGGCGCCCTCCGGGCACCGGCGCAGCACCTCGACGACGCTCAGCGCCCCCTCCTGGACCTCCCGCTTCACCGCCGCCCGGGCGCTGCGGACCTCGTTCGCGCGCTGCAGCGCCGCGGACCGCTGCGCACGGCGCTCGCGGTCGACGCCGGCCAGCGACGGCTGGGGCTGCACCGCCGTCGCGGCGCACGGCGGGTAGGCGAGCGGGGCGGCGTGGACGGGGCTCGGGACGGGTACGGGCACGGGCGACTCACTCCCTTGGTACAGGGCTCTGCGGAAGATCGGAGATCGACGGACGGCCCATGCACGGAGCCGTCGCGAAGCCGGCGCCTGGGTCGTCCCACCACGACCGTCGGCGCTGCCCCTCGAACCTATGCGGCGGCCCCGAGGTCGGTCAACGCCGGTTTCGGAGGTCGCCCGCTCCTAGCGGGAAAAACTCGCGCGCCGGCAAACGTTCGACCGATCACGAACGAGCGACGCGCCCGCGGTCAGTGGCTGCCGGGGCCCGGCAGCTCGCCGTGCTCGGCCTCGAACGCGCGCTTGACGCGGTCGAACGCGTCCAGCGCCCGGTCGAGGTCCTCGCGCCCGTGCGTGGCCATCACCGACGTCCGCAGGAGCGCCCCGCCCGGCGGGACCGCGGGGTGCAGTGCGGTGTTCACGAAGACCCCGGCGTCGAAGAGCGCGCGCCACAGCAACGCGGCCTTCCAGTCGTCGCCGACGAGCACCGGGACGATCGGCGTCACGACGTCGTCGCGCCCGTCCGGACCGGGGGCGGCGGCGCCCAGCTCCTGCGGCCGCACGACGGCGTAGCCGAGCTGCTCGAGGCCGTCGCGCAGGTAGCGCGCGTTGTCCAGCACGCCGGCGAGGAGCGCCGGCCCCTCGTCCGAGCGCACGATCCGCAGGGCGGCGAGCGCCGCGCCGACGGCGGCGGGGACGGCGGAGGCGGTGAAGAGGAAGGCCCGCGAGCTGATCCGCAGGTAGTCGACGACCTCCGTCGCCCCGGCGATGAAGCCCCCGCAGGAGGCCAGCGACTTCGAGAACGTCCCCATCCGCAGGTCGACCCGGTCCTCGACGCCGAGCAGCTCGCTGGCCCCCGCGCCTCGGGTCCCCAGCACGCCGGCCCCGTGGGCCTCGTCGACCATGAGGCGCGCGCCGTACCGGTCGCAGAGCTCCGCGATCTCGGCGAGCGGCGCGATGTCGCCCTCCATCGAGAACACGCCGTCCACGACGACGAGCACGCCGCCGCCGTCGCCGGCCGCGCGCTGCAGCTGCTTCTCGAGCTTGTCGAGCTTGTTGTGGCGGAAGGCGCGGAGCTTCGCGCGGCTGAGGAGGCAGCCGTCGAGGATCGAGGCGTGGTCGGCGGAGTCCGCCACGACGGTGTCCCCCGGGGCGAGGATCGTCCCGAGCGTGCCGACGTTCGCCTGGTGGCCGGTCGAGAAGACGATCGCGTCCTCGGTGCCCATCCACTCGGCGATCTCCCGCTCGAGCTCGAGGTGCAGCGGGATCGTGCCGTTGAGCAGGCGCGAGCCCGTGAGGCCCGAGCCGTAGGCGTCGATCGCGTCGTGCGCCGCCTGCAGCACGCGCGGGTCGGACGTCAGCCCGAGGTAGTTGTTCGAGCCGAGCTGCACGCGCTCGGCGCCCTCCATGACGACGACGGGCTGGGCGGCCGACTCCTGGACGTGGAAGTACGGCAGGAGGCCCGCGTCGCGCGCGGCGTTCAGCTGCGCCTCGCGCTCGTGCCCGCGGACCTTCGCGAACACGTCGACGGGGGCGGTGCTGGAGGCGGAGGGGGTCGTGGAGTCGGTCATGGGGCTTCGAGGGTTCTACACCCCGGACCCGCCCCGGGCACGGCTCCCCCGGACCGCGCCGGCACCCGGGCGGACGTGGCGGGGCGGTGATCCCGCGCTGGAGGCGGGACGAACGCGACCGTGGGTAGGGTCGAGACCATGGCGCTGCGCATCAGGACGGTGACCGGCCGAGGCGACCTCCGGGCGTTCATCGACCTGCCGTACCGGCTGCGCCGCGACGATCCCCGCTGGATCCCGCCGCTGCGGCTGCTCGTCCGCCAGCAGCTCGACCGCCGCCGCAACCCGTTCTTCCAGCACGCCGAGGCGGAGTACTTCCTCGCCGAGCGGGACGGGCGCGTCGTGGGCCGGATCTCGGCCCACGTCGATCGCCACCTCCAGGAGTTCCAGGGCCACCGGTGGGGGCTCTTCGGCTGGTTCGAGTGCGAGGACGACCA
>JALRCL010000761.1 GCA_023268575.1 Patulibacter sp. | reverse complement strand
GGCGCGGTCCGACGCCGCGCGCGCCGGATGGTCGCCGGAGGTCGTGCTGGAGACCTCGGCCGCCGGCACCTGCGCGTTCTGGCCCAGCACGCCCGAGACGACGCCCGACGTGCGCGTTCCGGCGGTCCCGACGCTCGTGCTGAGCGGCCGCTCCGACACCCGGACCTCGCCCGAGGAGGCACGGGCCGTCGCCGCGAGCATCCCCGGCGCGCGGCTGTTGTCGGTGCCCGGCCAGGGCCACAGCGTCCTGACCTCCGGCCGCCGGTGCGTGACCGGCGCGCTGCGGGCCTTCGACGCCGGCCGAGCTCCCGGTCGCTGTCACCGGCCCGCCGCGCGCGTGCGCGCCGTCCCGCTCGCCCCGCGCGCCGCCCGCGATCTCGGGCGCACCGCGACCGCGCGCGCCCGCGCCGTGGCGCGTCTGACCGTCGAGGACGCCGGCCGCTCCGTCGTGCTGCGCCTCGTGTCCCAGCTCCTCGGCACGGCGGTGCCGGGCGCCACGGACGTCGTGCGCGTCGCGGGCTTGCGCAGCGGCTACGCGGCGGTCGGCCGGCGCGGCATCTCGCTGCGGCGGATGGGCTACGTCCCCGGGACGGCCGCGTCGACCGTCGAGCCGATCGACGACCAGCGGACGATCGCCGTGCGGGTGCGTGGGCGCGGCGTGCGCGCCGGGACGTACCGGATCCCGAACCCGATCCGCACGAACGAGCAGCTGCTGGCGATCACCGGGATCGACTTCGACGCGCTCGTCGAGCAGGCCCTCGGCGGCGAGGTGACCCTCGCCGTGCGCTCCGCGCTGCGCACGCTCGGCCGCTGAGCGCTGCGCCCGGCCCCCGGCGCGCCTGTGCGAGCCTGAGGGCGATGCCGAACGCGCTGGCCGCCGAGACGTCGCCCTACCTGCGGCAGCACGCCGAGAACCCGGTCGCGTGGCTCCCCTGGGGCGCGGAGGCGCTCGAGCGCGCCGCGCGCGAGGACAAGCCGCTGCTCGTCTCGATCGGCTACGCGGCGTGCCACTGGTGCCACGTCATGGCGCGCGAGTCGTTCGCCGACCCGGACGTCGCGGCGGTCATGAACGACGCGTTCGTGTGCGTGAAGGTCGACCGCGAGGAGCGACCCGACGTCGATGCGCTCTGGATGGACGCGGTCCAGGCGATGACCGGTCAGGGCGGCTGGCCGCTGCACGTCTTCCTCACGCCGGAGCAGCGACCGATCCACGGCGGCACGTACTTCCCGCCGGCCCCGCGCGACGGCCTCCCGTCGTGGCGGATGGTCCTCGACGCGGTGGCCGAGGCGTGGGCCTCGCGGCGCGACGAGCTGCGGGCGGAGCTCGCGGGCATCGACGAGCGGCTCGCGGGCGCCGCCGCGCTGCGTCCCGCCGACGAGCTCCCGGCACCGGGCCGGATCGACGATGCCGTCCGCGATCTGCGCAGCGGCTTCGACAGCATCAACGGCGGCTGGGGCCGGCGGGAGAAGTTCCCGCCCCACGCGACGCTCCTCCTGCTCCTCCAGCGCGCCGCCGGCGGCGGGCCGACGGCCGACGCGGCCGCAGCGATGGCCCGCCAGACCCTGCGCTCGATGGCGTCCGGCGGCGTGCACGACCAGCTCGGCGGCGGCTTCCACCGCTACGCCGTGGACCCCGCCTGGAGCGTCCCGCACTTCGAGAAGCTCCTGACGGACAACGCGCTGCTCGTGCGCGCCTACCTCGACGGCTGGCGGCTGTGGGGCGACCCGACGCTGCGCGACACGGCGGAGCGGACGATCGCGTTCCTCCTGCGGGAGCTGCGCGGGCCCGAGGGCGGCTTCGCGACCGCGCTGGACGCCGACTCGGCGGGCGGCGAGGGCGCGTTCTACCGCTGGACGGCCGCCGAGGTGCGGGACGCGCTGTCCCCGGAGGACGCCGTCGCGGCCGCCCGCTGGCTCGCCCTCGACGAGGGCGGCGCCGACGTCCTCGAGGACCGCGGGCCGCGGCCCGACGAGCCCACCCTGGAGCGGATCCGGACCGCGCTGCTGGCCGCGCGCGAGCAGCGGCCGCGTCCGGCGGTCGACGATCAGCGCCTGACCGCCGGCAACGCGCTGGCGATCCACGCGCTCGCCGAGGCGAGCGCGATCCTCGGCCGGCCCGAGCTCCTCGACGCCGCGCGCGAGACGGCGTCGTTCGTCCGGCGCGAGCTCACGGTCGACGGCCGCCTGCGACGCAGCTGGTGCCCGCGGCCCGGACCCGACGGGACGGTCGGCGCCCGGCACGACGCCGTGCTGGAGGACCACGGGTTCCTCCTCGACGCGGCGGTCGCGCTCTTCGAGGCCGGCGGCGACCCGGCCGACCTCGCATGGGCGCAGGAGCTCGCGGCGACGATCGCGGCGCGGTTCGCCGATCCCGACGGCGGCGGCTGGTTCTCGACCGCCGACGACGCCGAGGCGCTGCTCGTGCGCCGCAAGGAGCTCGACGACGCGCCCGTCCCCTCCGGCGGGGCCTCCGCCGCCCGCGGGTTGCTGCGCCTCGCGGCGCTCACCGGCGACCACGGGCACGTCGCCGCCGCCGAGGGCTGGCTGCGACTCGCCGCGCCCGTCGCCGCCCGCGCGCCCCAGGCGGTCGCCGCGTCGCTGCTGGCGCTCGACGAGCGTCACCGCCCCGCGCGCGAGGTCGCGGTCGTCGGCCCGGCGCCGGAGCGCGACGCGCTCGTCGCGGTCGTCCGCGAGCGCCCGCGCCCCGGCGTGGTCCTGGCCGTCGGCGACGGCACGCGCGACGGCGGCGTCGCGCTGCTCGAGGGGCGCCGGCCGGTCGACGGCCGGGCGACCGCCTACGTCTGCGAGGGCTTCGCGTGCCGCGCCCCGGTGAGCGCGCCCGATGCGCTGCGCGCGCTGCTGGAGGCCTGAGCGCCACGCGGCGGCCGACGCGCCCATCCTCGGCGCCGCCGCGCGGAGCCGATTCCGGGGACGCGGAGGGCGTGAGAATCGGATGAGGATGGGACGCCCTGGCGCGATCGGCCCACCCCCGGCCGGGTAGGGTCCGCGGCGCGCGTTCGCGCCGTCCCCCCTCCCCCATCCGAAGGATCTGCATGCTTCGCCGTACGGCCCTCGCCCTGCCCGTCGCCGCCCTCGCAGCGGCCACGGTCGTCCCCACCGTCGCCTCCGCCGCGACGATCACCCCCTCGAAGCCCTGCTACGTGCGGGTCCCGACGCAGGCCTCCGAGACGATGAACTTCACGCTCTCCGGCGGCACCCCCGGCGGCCGCTGGCAGGTCTACGGCGTGAACGGCAAGGCCGGCTCGGTCACGGGCTCCTTCGACGGTGCCGGCAACGCCAACGCATCGCTCGTCAACTCGTTCTCGACCGGCTCGATCAGCCCGAGCGCGGGCCGCACGATCGAGGTCCGCGTCCGCGAGTTCGGGCCCAGCGGCTCGATCGATACGGGCAGCACGAAGGTCAAGGTCACGAACCTCGCCCTGGACCTCGCCAACCGCCCCCGGGGCGCGTACTCCAAGCGCGTCTGGCGCGTGTCGGGCCTGACGGAGACGCTCACCGGCTCCAAGACGGTCTACGCCACGTGGAAGAAGGGCAGCAAGACGGTCAAGCGCACCCGCCTGGGTCGCGCGAACGCCTGCGGCTACGTCCGCGTGAAGAAGTCCGCGATCCCGCGCAGCGGCGGCCGCAGCTTCACGCTCTACGTCCACGCCGGCTCGCGGCTGGACACCTCGAAGCCGTACCTGCGCCAGACGGTGCGGGTCATCCGCCGCTACTTCTGATCCCTGCGCCGCCGCCTCGAGGGCGGCGGCTCCTCCCGGCCGGCGCCGCTCCGCGCGCCGGCCGGCGGGACCGGATCAGAGGACCGGCAGGTACCGGTCCAGCTCCCACCGCGTGACCTGGACGCGGTAGTCCTCCCACTCCTCGCGCTTGATCTCGACGAACCGGTCGAGGGTGTGCTCGCCGAGGGCTCGCAGCACGAGCTCGGACTCCGCCGCCAGCTCGACGGCCTCGCCGAGCGTCTCCGGCAGCTGCTCGATGCCCAGGCGCCGCCGGTCGTCCGGCGAGAGGTGGTAGAGGTTGCGCTCCATCGGCTCCGGCAGCTCGTAGCCGCGCTCGATGCCGTCGAGGCCGGCGTGCAGCAGCAGCGCGAAGACGAGGTACGGGTTGCACGC
>JALRCL010000740.1 GCA_023268575.1 Patulibacter sp. | reverse complement strand
CCGGCCTCGGGGTAGAGGACCTTGTGGAGGTTCGTGAGCTTCAGCGTCCGGCCGTCGACCTCGACCTGGGCGTCGCCCTGCGCCGGCAGCTCGAGCGGGGAGGGCGGCAGCGCGTCGAGCGCCGAGGTCGCGTCGGGGTGGTCGGCGTCCTGCACGGGGTCCTCCCGCTCGTCCGGTGGCGGCTCGGCGACGACGGTCGCGCCGGCGGCGATCTCGGCCGGCGTCGGCTCGCGGACGACCGCGGCCGCCGGCACGTCGTCGCGCAGCCCGAGGAACGACGAGTGGCGGATCGAGCCGTCCGGGGTCCACTCGGCGAAGCGGACCTCGGCGACGAGGTCCGGGACCACGAACCGCGTGCCCGCCGGCGGCTGGCGGCCCGCGAACGGCGAGGCGTCGGCCTCTCGCTCGCGCAGGGCCCGCAGGACGCGCCCGAGCGCCGCCTCGTCGAACCCCGTGCCGACGGCGCCGCAGTACCGCAGCGCGCCGTCGGCGTCGTGGACGCCGAGCTGCAGCGCCCCGAAGGTCGTGGCCCGGCCCCCACCGCCCGGCGTCCACCCGCCGACGACGAGCTCCTGGCGCAGGACGTGCTTGATCTTGCGCCAGCGGCCGTCGCGCCCGGCCCGGTACGGGCTGTCCAGGCGCTTGGCCACGACGCCCTCCAGTCCCTGCGCGGCGGTGGCCTCCAGCAGCGCGCGGCCCTCGCCGGGGTGGCTGGGCGAGATGCGCCAGTGGTCGCCCTCGAGCCCAAGCGCTTCGAGCCGCTCGCGGCGGTCGACGTAGGGCAGGTCGACGAGCGGGTGGCCGTCGAGCCACAGCACGTCGAAGAGCAGGAGGACGATCTCGGCGTGCGAGCCGGTCCGCCGGCGGACCGTGCGCAGGTCGAGCTGCTGCCCGTGCTGGGCCATCCGCGGCTGGAGCGCCGCGAAGCTCGGCCGCCCGTCCTCGTCGAAGGCGACGACCTCGCCGTCGAGGATCGCCTCGTGGTGCGAGAGCGCCGCGTTGATGCCGCGCAGCTCGGGGTAGGCGCCGGTGACGTCGCGCCCGGTCCGGGTCTCGACCCGCAGGCGGCCCGGACGGCTGTGGACGAGCGCGCGCAGGCCGTCCCACTTCACCTCGAACGCCCAGCGCTCCTCGTCGCGCGGCAGCGGTCCGGTGCGCGCGAGCATCGGCGCGAGACGGTCGGGCATCGGCTCGGCGTCGGGATCCTCCGGTGGGTCCATCCGGTGCACGAGCCAGTCCTTGGCGTCGCGGCCGGCCTGGAAGAGGACGTAGCGCCCGCGCAGGCGCTCGCCGTGGAAGACGACGATCACCTCGTCGTCGCGCCACTTCTCCGTCTCGTAGGTCCCGGCGTCCCAGATCGACATCTCGCCGGCGCCGTAGCTGCCGTCGGGGATCGTGCCGTGGAAGTCGAGGTACTCCAGCGGGTGGTCCTCGGTATGGACGGCCTTGCGGTTCTGCCGCGGGTCGTGCGGGACGCCGTTGGGCACCGCCCAGGACGCCAGCACGCCGTCGCGCTCGAGCCGCAGGTCCCAGTGCAGGCGTCGCGCGTGGTGCTCGTGGACGACGAACCGCGGGAGCGCGGCGGTCGCGGCGGCACCCCCGCCCGCGCCGGGATCGCCCGACGGCTCCGGGGTGGCGCCGAAGTCGCGCTTGCGTCGGTAGTCGTCGAGGGAGGCGCTCATCGCGGGCACCGGTCGTCCGGCCGTCCCTGCCTTGTACCCCCGGGCCCGCCCGCAGGCACGGGCTGAACGCCGCCGCCCGCCGGCGTCGGGGCGGTGCGGGGCGCGTGCGAGAGCGGGACCATCGCCGGCTGAGACGGCGCGGAGGCGACGAACTCATCGCCGCGGACGGCCGGGGCCGGCGCTCCGCGGTTCGCGACGTGCGTCGCCGGGTAGGCGAGAGGCACGTCCCCGACCCCCAGGAGGGCCGATGAGCTCGACCGCTTCCCCCACCGACGGCGCCCGCTGGACCTCGCGCTACGGCATCCCGCTGGCCGCGCTGCTGCTGGCCGTCGTCGCCCTCGTCATCGGGCAGGAGATCATCGCCATGGTGCTGGCCGGCGTCGCCGTCGTGGCGATCGTCGCCGACCGGCTGATCCGCCTCGGCGGCAGCAGCCAGATCGACCGCGACGAGGAGCGCTCGGCCCGCGACACGCTCCGCGAGGAGGGCCACTGGCCCGGCGAGCCCCCGCCGTCGGGCACCGGCACCCCGCCGGAGGTCACGGAGCCCACGCCGCACCGCGACTGAGCGGCGCACCCCGAGCGCGAGTGCGGACCTCGGCCGCGCTCGGACCTGCGAGGCTCCCCCGGGAATGACGCCCCCGCGCGACGAGCCCCCGATCCCGGAGCAGCCGTCGGAGGAGCCGCCGGAGCGCGAGCCGGCGACCGGCCCGGCCGCCGCGGCGCCCGACCTGCTGGCGCAGGACGCACCGGGCCTGCCCCGCAGCGCGCGTGGCCCGCTCGGCGCCCTGCGCCGGGTGAACGAGAGCGACCGCCTGATCGACGCGGCGGAGCGGCTCCGCCGCCGCCTGCCCGGCGATCCCCGCTTCGGCGACGCCCTCTCGACGGCGGAGTCGGGGCCCTCCGGCTCGGCCTCGCTGACGCGGCGGATCGCCCGGCTCGCGGGGCAGCAGACCGGGGGCCTCGCGCACGAGGTCGGGCTCGGCGCGCTGCAGGTCTGGCAAGCCGCGGCCGAGTCGAAGGGCCGCGGACGCGGCACGGAGGACCTGACCGTCCTCTTCACCGACCTCGTCGGGTTCTCGCGCTGGGCGCTGGAGGCCGGCGACCCGGCGACCCTCCTGCTGCTGCGCGAGGTCGCGGCCGTGCTGGACCCCGCCGTCGCGCGGCACCGCGGACGCGTCGTGAAGTGGCTCGGCGACGGCATGATGGCCGTGCTGCCCACCCCGGAGGCCGCCGTCGAGGCGGCGATCGAGGGCCGCGACGGGCTGCGCGCGATCGAGATCGCGGGCTTCCAGCCGCGGATCCGCGCGGGCATCCACCGGGGACGCCCGCGCCGCGTCGGCGGCGACTACCTAGGCGTCGACGTGAACATCGCCGCGCGGGTCGCCGACGCCGCGACCGCCGACGAGCTGCTCGCCTCGGACGCCGCCGTCGCGGGCCTCGACGAGGAGCGCTGGAGCCGCAAGCGCAAGCGCCGGTTCCGCGCCAAGGGCGTCCCGGCCGAGGTCACCGTCTACTCCGTGCGCCGGCGCGGCTGAGGCGGCCGCGCCCATCCCGCGGCCCGTCGCTCAGAGGCGGCTGGGCTCGGGTTCCTCGACGACGACCTCGACGCTCTCGGGGGCGTCGAGGATCGCCGCGGTGCCGTCGATCCGGGCCTCGTCGAGCTCGGGGCGCTTCGAGCGCCGGCGCAGCGGGTTGGCGAGGCGACGGGCGATCCGGTCGATCTGCTCGAGCGACCGGCCCATGTCGCCGATGCTGTGCTCGACGCCGGAGAGGACGGTCGGCAGCGGCTCGACCGACGTCGTGAGCTCGTCGACGCGCCGGCTCATCGAGACGACCGAGGCCGACAGCGTCTCCGGCTGCAGCGCGCCGATCTCGGCCCGCAGGCCCTCGACCGCGCCGATGACCTCGCGGATGTCGCCGCGCATGCCCTTCATGTCCGCGGCGACGTCCCGCAGCAGCACGAGCTCGCCCTGCAGCTTGCGGATCTCGCCCGGCAGGGTGCCGAGCGTCCGCTGCAGGTCGATGACCGCGTCGAGCGCCTGCTCGATCTTCGGCAGGAGCTGCGGCAGCGTCGGGAGGGCGAGGCGCATCGCGGACAAGGCTCTACCCCGACGCGCCGTCCGTCAACCCTGATGGACGGGCTGTCCGGTTTCCTGCGCCTCGACGGTCTTCGCGCCGAACGACCGTCCCAGCGCCGCAACCTCGGCCTCGAGCGCCGGCACGGCCTTGCGGGCCTGGAGCTTGATCCCGATGTCGCTGACGGGGCTGATGACGAGCGTGCGCAGCGCCTGGAAGATCGCCAGCGAGCGGGGCACGTAGATCCGCCGCTTCCGCTTGGCGATGCCCTCCGCGACCGCGGCGGCGCAGGCCTGCACCGTCGTCGTCGAGCCGAGCGGGCCCGGGAGCTTCGAGCGGATCTCGCGGAAGGTCCGCAGGTCGTTCTCCGTGTCGCGGACGAGGTCGGTGTCGATCCACGAGGGATGGCAGGAGCCGACCTTCACGCCCTTGTGGGCGACCTCGAGCCGCAGGACGTTCGCGAACGCCTCGGCCCCGGCCTTCGACGCGCAGTAGGCGGCCATCCCCGGCAGGACCGTGAACGACGCCAGCGACGCGACGACGAGGACGTAGCCGCGGCGCTCGGTGACGTGCGGCAGCGCGGCGCTCACCGTCCGGACGACCCCGTTGAGGTTCACGTCGATCGTGCGCACGAGCGCGTCGGGCGGGTTGATCGCGACCGTGCCGTTGTTCGCGATGCCGGCGTTCGCCATCACGACGTCGATGCCGCCGAGCCGCTCGACCGTGCCGGCGACGGCCGCGTCGATCGAGTCCTGATCGGTGACGTCGGCCTCGAACCAGACGTGGCGCTCCGGCCCGCCGCCGTTGAGCTCGGCCGCCAGCGCGGCGAGCGCGTCGGGCTCGAGCCCGACGAGCGAGAGGCGGGCGCCCTGCCGCGCGAGAACCCGCGCGGTCTCGGCGCCGATGCCGCGCGCGGCGCCGGTGACGAGGACGACCTGATCGGTGAGCGAGCGAGCCATGCGCCGCATCCTACTCATCCGTAGGAAGTTTGGCTACTCGCCAGTAGGTCAGCCCGCGACCGCAGCCCAGAGGACCTGCTCGCCCGCATCGACCCGCTGCGCGGTCCCGGCGTCCTCGAGCAGCTCGAGCGACGCGAGGACGCTCGCCAGGCGCGTCAGGCCGTACGCGCTCGCGGGCCCGGACGGCCAGAGCTCGCGGGCGATCGCCCAGCCGCTGCGCGGCTCGGGGCCCAGCAGCGCCGCGACCCGCGCCGTCCGCCGGTCGAGGCGCTCGCGGCGCGCCGCGACCGTCGCGGCGGCGTCGCGCAGGGCGGGCCCGTGACCGGCGAGGACGAGGCGGTCGCCGCGCGCCGCCGTCTCCGCGATCGCGGCGAGGTACGCCACCGCCGGGCGCGCGCCGGGCGCCACCATCGAGCCGAGCACCGGGGTGAGCGGCGCCGTGGCGAACAGGTGGTCGCCGACCGCCGCGACGCTGGCCGCCCCGTCGCGCAGGAGCAGATCGGTCGGGCTGTGGCCCGGGCGCTCGAGGACCTCGAGCTCGAGGTCGCCGGCCGGTACGACGTCGCCCTCCGCCAGGGGCGCCACGTCCGCGACGGGCCGGAAGCCGTCGAGCACCGCGAGCGCGCCGCGCGTGGAGGCGAGGACCTCCGGCGGCGCGTCGTGGCGCCCGGCGTGCCGCTCGCCCCAGTCGAGCTCGCGCTCGTAGGCGGTGCGCGGATCCGCGAGGACCTCGGCCACCCGCGCTCCGGCGCGGACCGTCGCGCCCGCCCGCTCGGCGAGCCAGCCCGCCAGGCCGACGTGGTCGACGGGGTGGTGGGTCAGGAGGACTTGCTCGACGTCCCCGACCGCGGCGCCCGCCGCGGCGAGCCCGGCCGCGAGCGCCGCCTCGTGCGGGACGACCGGCATGGCGGCGTCGACGAGCGTCGTCGGGCCGCGGCCCCGGAGCA
>JALRCL010000691.1 GCA_023268575.1 Patulibacter sp. | reverse complement strand
CGCGCGGTCGATGCGGTGGGCGATCGAGCCGCGGGTGACCCGCAGGATCGCGTCGCCGGGCCCGCTGAAGCGCCCGCCCTCCGGGCGGTACCAGCCGGCGTAGGCGGCGTCGAGCTCGGCGGCGTCGGGCCACGGCCAGGTCAGCTGGACGCCGCAATCCGAGCACCGCACCCGGCGCCCGCCCGACGGCGTGGCGGTGGCGGTCGGCGCGGCGCACCACGGGCAGCGCGCTGGGCCCGCCGGCGGGGCGCTCGTCGGCTCCCCCGTCGTGGTCGCGCTCGGCACGCGGGGATCGTAGTCGCAGCGCCCCCGGCCCCGCCGCGCCCGTGCCGCGGGGCGACGCCCGCGGTGGGCCCGCCGCGGTTCCGGCTGTGCGACCCTGTCCGACCCCGTGGAGCCCGCCGCGCCCTCCCCCCGCGACCCCCGTCCGGCGGGTCCCGAGCCCCTGCTGCACGCCCCGTTGCAGGAGGTTCCCGCGCCGTCCGACGGTCGGCCTACGGTGGACCCCATGGCCTCGACGCTGTCCGTCCCGACGCGCGCCGGCGACCGCATCGCCGGCCATCACCCGCTCGGCACGTCGACGGGCCACCTGACCGAGCTCCGCGGCCACTGGGACCTCCTCGTCACCCGCGCGCTCGACGTCTCGTCGATCGTCGTGGAGCTCGCCGCGCTGTCGGAGCCGGAGTTCCTCACGCTCTGCGACTGGCTCTCGCAGAGCGGGCGCGAGCTGCCGTTCCGCTATCTCTCGGTGCACGCGCCGTCGAAGCACCGGCAGCTGCCCGAGGCGGAGCTCGTCGCGCGGATCGCCGCGCTGCCCAGCACCGTCGACGCGGTCGTCGTGCACCCGGAGACGATCGAGCGCGCCGAGCGCTACGAGGCCCTCGGCTGGCGGCTCGCGCTCGAGAACATGGATGCGCGCAAGCCCGACGCGCGGACCGCGGCCGAGCTCGAGCCGTACTTCGACGCGCTGCCCGAGGCCGGCTTCGTGCTCGACGTCGCCCACGTCGCGTCGATCGACCCGACGATGGCCGAGGCGGACCGGCTGCTCGACGCGTTCGGCGAGCGGCTGCGCCACGTCCACCTGAGCTCCGTCGACGCGGACTGCCACCACGTGCCGCTGACGCCGCAGGACGAGGAGCGCTTCGCCCCCGTCCTGGGCCGCTGCCGCGACGTGCCGTGGGTCCTCGAGGCCCCGCTGCCGCCGCGCTGATCGCGAGCGTCCCGGCAGGGCCGCGACCTCCGCGGTCCGGCGCCGCGCCGCTCACCGGAGGAGCTGGGCGGTCGCGACGCCGACGACGCCGCTCTCCGGCAGGCCGTTCGTGGACTGGAGGCGGCGCACGGCCGCGGCGGTCGCCGGGTTCCAACGGCCGGTGGCCGCGCTGGGCGCCAGCAGGCCGAGGGCGACGAGGCGCGCCTGGGCGGTGGTCGCCGGCAGCGCGGGGACCGCGTCGGCGGTCGCCGCGACGCCGGGCATGAGGGCGACGGCGAGCAGGCCGGGAGCGACGGAGCGGCGGCGCGAGCGGCGGAGGCCGGGCGACGCGAGCGGGTGGGCGAAGGTGCTCATGGTGCAGGCGATGCTCGATCGCGACCCGGACGGCGTGCAATCGAACGTGCGTTCTGGCCCGGAAGCCCCGTCTCCACGGGGGATCCACCTGATCCCCCTGCACCTGCCGGGGGTCGACGCCGTCCGCGCCGGACCGCGCGGCCGGCGGCCGACGGCCCCGTGCGGGGGCCCGGTCGCGGCCGCGGCGCGCGTCGCCCGGGGCCGCGATCTCGCGGCCCCGGCAGGGAAACGCCGCCCGGGGACGTACCCACCCGCGTGGACGACAGCCCCCACGGCGCCCTCGAGCGACTCGCGGACCACGGCCGGCGCGGCTTCCCGCACCTCGTCGCCGCGCGCGAGCGGACCGGCCGCGACCTCGACGACATGCAGCGCCGCCTCCGCGACGTCCCACTGGACCCGGGCGCCTCGGTCGTCCTCATGGGCTCGTGGGGCCGGCGCGAGCGGACCGCCGGCAGCGACGACGACTTCCTCATCCTGCTCGACGGTCGGGAGCGGTCCGGCGCGCGGCCCGCGGTGGCCGACGTCGGCGGCGTGCTCGGGGTCGGCGAGGCGAAGCCGGGAACCCAGGACGTCTTCGGCGTGCAGGTCTTCGTCGACGAGCTCGTCGGGCGGATCGGCCTCGAGCACGACTCCAACGCGAACCTCACGCGGCGGATGCTGCTGCTGCTCGAGTCGCTGCCCGTCGTCGGCGCGACGGCGTATCGCGACGCCTTCTCGCGCGTCGTCGACGGCTACGTCGCGGGCCAGGCGAAGGACTACCGGCCGCCGCGCTTCCTCCTGAACGACCTCATCCGCTACTGGCGGACGATCTGCGTCGACTTCGCCGGCAAGGAGCGCGAGAGCGAGCGCAAGTGGGGCCTGCGCAACGCGAAGCTCCGCCTGAACCGCAAGCTGCTCTTCGCCGGCGGTCTGATCCCGGTGCTGCGCTGCCACCAGCACCGCCGCGACGACCAGCGCACGTTCCTCCTCGACGAGCTCGCCGCACCGCCGACGGACCGCCTGGCGGCCGCGTTCCTCGCCTACGGCGCCGTCGACACCGGCCTGCGCACCCTCGGTGCCTACGACCGGTGGATCGGCCTGCTCGGCGACCCGGAGATCCGCCAGCACCTCGAGGCGCTGACGCGGACCGCGGCGCCCGACGACCAGACCTTCGACGAGGTCCGTCGCCTGGCGCGCGAGTTCGAGCGCGGCCTCGTCGCGCTGCTCTTCGAGACCGAGCTCGGTCCGCTGGCCCGCGAGTTCGTCGTCTTCTGACGCGCCGCGGACCGTGCGGGCGCCGGACCCGTCCGGAGCGGGCCGACGCCGCGGCCCGCGTCCGCGACTTCATCACGAACCGCGCAAGAACCACCACGATCTTCTCGCCCTGAGCCGCAGAACCGCGCGCCTCCCGCGCATACCGTGGCGGCATGAAGCTCTCTCGCGCCACGCGGGCGATGAACGTCGTCGTCGTGATCCTGCCGTTCGTCGGCGTCCTGACCGCGATCGCCCTGCTCTGGGGGTCCCACGTCACGACCTTCGACCTGGCGATGCTCGTCGGGACCTACCTCATCGGCGCCTTCGGGGTGACGATCGGCTTCCACCGCCTGCTGACGCACGGCGCCGTCCAGGCGAAGCCGTGGGTCCGCTACGGGTTCGTCATCGCCGGCTCGACGGCGATCGAGGGGCCCGCGCTGATCTGGGCCGCCAACCACCGCAAGCACCACAGCCACACCGACCAGGAGGGCGATCCGCACTCCCCGCACGTCGGCGGCGGCGAGGGCCTCCGCGGCCTCCTCCACGCCCACATGGGCTGGCTCTGGTCCTCGAGCGTCGAGCACGGCACGCCCCGCAAGCACTGCCCCGACCTCGTGCGCGACCGCGGCCTCGTCCGGATCTCGAAGGCCTTCCCGTTCATCGCGCTCGCGAGCCTCGGCCTGCCGTTCGTCGCCGGCTGGCTCTACCACGGCACCCTCGGCGGAGCCCTGCAGACCTTCGTCTGGGCCGGCCTCGTCCGGATCTTCTTCCTCCACCACGTGACGTGGAGCATCAACTCGATCTGCCACTTCTCGGGCTACACGCGCTTCGACGTCGACGACCACTCGCGCAACAACCCGTTCCTCGCGATCCTCTCGCTCGGCGAGTCGTGGCACCACAACCACCACGCGTTCCCGCGCTCGGCGAGCCACGGCATGCGCTGGTACGAGGTCGACCTCTCCGCGCTCGTCATCCGCGGGTTCGTCGCGCTCGGGCTCATGAGCAAGCCGGTCTTCATCAGCCGCGAGCGCCAGGCGGAGAAGCTCGCCGGTGCCGGAGGGACCTCGGGCGCGCTGGCGTCCGAGTCCGCCGCCTGACCCCCGGAGCCGCCGCGCCGACGGCGCGGCGCAGGGCGTCGCGCCGGGACGCCGCCTCGCCGTCCCGTCGCGTCGCCGCTCCCCTGGCGCGCAGGCGCCATCCCGGTCCGCGCCGCTGACCATCCGCCCATCGTCCGTCGGGGACGGCCGTCCGACCGGCCGCGGGTATGCTCAGCGCTGGTGTTCCAGCCCGTCGAGACTCGCCGCACGTTCGAGGGGGCCGTCGAGCAGATCACCGAGCGGATCGCCCAGGGCGAGCTGCGCGAAGGCGATCGCCTCCCCTCGGAGCGCGACCTCGCCGCGCTCATGCAGATCAGCCGCCCGACGCTCCGGGAGGCGATCCGGGTCCTCGCCGACGCCGGCGTGGTGGCTGTCGCCCCGGGCCCCGGCGGTGGGATGCGGGTGGTGAGCGAGTTCGTCCCCCGTGACCTCATCCAGCGCGGGTCGCGCATGCGGCTCTCGGAGATCCCGGGAGTCCTCGAGGCCCGACGCCTCGTCGAGCCGCGCGTCGCGCAGCTCGCCGCCGCCCGGGCGTCGGAGGAGGACCTGGCCCGACTGGAGGACCTCCTCGCCCAGCAGCGCGCGCTCGTGGCCCGCGGCCGGTTCAGCAGCGAGGAGGACCGCTTCCTCCAGCTCGACACGCGCTTCCATCTCGCCATCGCCCGCGCGTCGGGCAACACGACGGTCTCGTCGCTCATGCGCACGATCCTCGGCCGGTTGGAGATCGCGCGCGACATGGCGCTCCACGTGCCGCTCGTGCCCGACTGGACGCTCGACGTGCACCAGCGCACCGTCGAGGCGATCGCCGCGGGCGATCTCGACGCGGTCGATCGGGTCATGGACGAGCACCTCGCGCAGCTCGAGCGGACGTGGGAGCGCGAGACCGGCCGGACGCTCCTGCGCCGGACGCCCGAGTTCCTGCTGCCGCTGCGGCGCGACGGCGACCACGTCTGAGGGGCGGACGCTCGACCGCCGTACGGCGGTAGGCGCCCTCCCGAGCATCGGAGGGCCGAAGGTCGGGGCCCGGACGGGCGATCGGCCGACGGACGGCGTGCCGACGGACGGAGCCCCGCCGGCCTCCCCCCGCCCGTCGGGCTGACCCGCGTCAGGAGCGGCACGGCGCGGGCGAGCGCGGTTCGATCGCTCGATGGCCCGGGCCGCTTCCTCCACGCCCGGCCGCGACGACCCGACCGTCCGTCGCGCTGGGTTGCCACGACGCGCCAAGTGTGGTCAGATCTCTTGACCATGAGGGAGATGCTGGCGCCGGGGAGCGATCTCGCTCCCGAGATCGGTGCGTTCCGGCTGGAGCAGCGCTACGCGATGGCGAGCGGCCGCGCCCACATGACCGGGCTCGGAGCCCTCGTGCGCGGCGTCGTCGACGCGCTGCGCGACGACCGGTCCGCCGGCCGGCGGACCGCCGGGTTCGTCTCCGGGTACCAGGGCTCGCCGCTCGGCGCGATCGACCAGGAGGTCCGCCGCGCCGCGAAGCTCGCCGAGGACGTCGAGCTGCGCTTCCGCGCCGGCGTCAACGAGGAGCTCGGCGCGACCGCCGTGTGGGGCACCCAGCTGCTCGCCGACCGTCCCGACGCGCGGGTCGACGGCGTGCTCGGCGTGTGGTTCGGCAAGGCGCCGGGCCTCGATCGCGCGACCGACGCGATCCGCCACGGCAACCTCATCGGGACCGACCCGGGCGGCGGCGTCGTCGCGCTCGTCGGCGACGACCCCGCCGCGAAGTCCTCCACCCTGCCGTCGGCGTCCGAGCCGACGCTCGCCGCGCTCCAGGTTCCGGTCCTCTACCCCGGCGACGTCCAGGAGGCCGTCGACCTCGTGCGCCACGCCGCGGCGCTCTCCCGCGTCAGCGGCCTGTGGGCAGCCGTGAAGGTCGTCACCGCCGTCGCCGACGCCCACGGCACCGTGCGCCTCGCCCCCGAGCGCGTCCGGCCGGTCCGCCCGGAGCGGGCGTGGCCGGCCGGCGCGCCGTACCGCCACCGCCCGAACGCGCGGATCCTCCCCCCGACGAACCTCGAGCTCGAGCGCTCGCTCGTGGAGGTCCGCCTGCCGCTCGCGGTGGACTACCTGCGCGCGAACGGCCTGAACGTCGTGCACGGGTGCGCCGACGAGCGGGCCGAGGTCGGGATCGTCGCCGCCGGTCGCACGTGGCACGAGCTCGTCCAGGCGTTGCACGACGTCGGGCTCGACGAGGCCCGGCTGGCGACCGCCGGCGTCCGACTGCTCCAGGTCCGGGCGCCGTGGCCGGCCGACGTGGAAGGCCTGCGGAGCTTCGCCGGCGGACTCGACGAGGTGCTCGTCGTCGAGGAGAAGAGCCCGTTCCTCGAGCCCCAGCTGCGCGACGCGCTCTACGGACACCCGGGGGCGCCGCGCCGGATCGTCGGCGCCCGCGATCACGACGGCACGCCGCTCGTCCCGTCCATCGGCGAGCTCGACGCCGACGCGATCCTCCGCGTGGTGGGACCGCGCCTGCGTCCGCTCCTCGGCGAGGACGAGCGGCGCCGGCTCGACGCCCGGCTCGACCGGCTCGCGCCGGCCGCCCCACGCGCCCGCCCCGTGACGCTGCCGATGGTGGGCGGCGCGGCCGACGGGCCGGCGCGGACGCCGTTCTTCTGCTCGGGCTGCCCGCACAACACCTCGCTGCGCACGCCGGACGGCGTGGTCGTCGGGGCGGGCATCGGCTGCCACACGATGGCCCTGCTCGACCAGACCGGAAAGGGCGAGGTCATCGGCGCGACCCAGATGGGCGGCGAGGGCGCGCAGTTCGTCGGGCTGGACCCGTTCGTCGAGCACGAGGGCGCGTGGGTGCAGAACCTCGGCGACGGGACCTTCGCGCACTCGGGCTCGCTCGCCGTGCGCTTCGCGGTCGCCAGCGGCGTGCGGACGACGTTCCGGCTGCTCTACAACGACGCGGTCGCGATGACCGGCGGTCAGCGCGTCGAGGGCGGGATCGGCGTTCCCGAGCTCACCCGGCTGCTGGAGGCCGAAGGCGTCGCCCGGACGATCATCACCAGCGAGCGGCCGGAGGCCTATCGCGGCGCAGCGCTCGCCGCGAACGCCGAGGTCCGCGACCGCGACGCCGTCGACGGGGCGCTCGCCGAGCTGCGCGCGGTCGACGGGGTGACCGTGCTCCTGCACGACCAGGGCTGCGCCGCGGAGAAGCGCCGCGCCCGTCGTCGCGGCACGCTGCCGGTGCCGGCCGCGCGCGTGTCGATCAACGAGCGG
>JALRCL010000645.1 GCA_023268575.1 Patulibacter sp. | reverse complement strand
CGCCGTCCAGCGCCAGCGCCATGCCGTCGGGGATGCCGGAGACGACGACCCAGCCCGTCTCCCCGGGCGCGCCCGGCGCGAGGGTTACGGGGATGTCGCGCGCGCCATGCGAGGACGAGGCGATCGGCCCGGCGCCGAAATCCTCCTTGCCGACGGCGTTGACGACCGAGAGGCTCGGCGTGTCGGACACGGGCGCGATGCTCAGCACGAGCTGGCCCGAGGCGGAGAGCGTGTTGTCGCCCATGAAGGTCTCGGCGGCGACCTGCTCGGCGACGCTGATCGAGACGCCGAGCGTGGACGTGCCGTTCGCATTGTCCGCGGGACGCACGAAGATGTTCGGCGCCTGCGCCGCCGAGATGGCGAAGCTGTCGCCGGGGCCGGTCGAGGTGGCGAGCGTCGTCGTCGAGCCGCCGGAGACATGCAGCAGCGCATAGCCTGCCGGCAGTCCCGAGATCGACGCGCCCTCGATGCGCTCCGATCCGTCGAGGTCGCCGAGCCGGGTCGCCAGCGACAGCGCGACGAGGTTGTCCTCGGTGCCGCTGAGCGTCGCGCCGAAGGCAGGATCGTCGGCGACGGAATCGACCTTGACCGAGAGCGTCTGCGCCGCGCCGGACTCGGCGGCCGCCGAGCCATCGCGCGACCACGGCGTCACGGTCAGGGCGAAATCCACGTCGCTGTCGGTCGGCAGGCCGGAGAGGCTGAGGCTGCCGAGCAGCGCCTGCGAGACCGTCGCCGATCCGGCCGCCTGCGCCACGACGCCCGCGGATGTCCGCAGCACGACGTCGGCGGGGATGCCGGAGATCACCACCCAGGCCGCCTCGCCCGGCGAACCCGGGGTCACCGTCATCGCGATCGCGCGACCGCCATCGGCGATGGTCGACACGCCGGGGCGATCGACGCCGAGGTCCTCGCGCAGCTCGACCCCGGAGACCGACAGCGTCAGCGAGGGCTGGTCGGAGACGGGCGCCACGTCGACGGTGATGTCGCGCACGCGCGTCTGGCTGTTGTCGGTGTAGTCGAATTCCTCGCCCGAGAGGTTCGTCTCGGTCGTGACGATCGTCGCGCCGAGCACGATCTGGCCGTTGAAGTCCCGCGGCGGCGTGATCGCGAGGCCGTTGAACTGCGCCGGCGTCAGCGCGTACTCGGACCCGCCGGCGCTCGTCGGCGACAGCGTCACCGTGGCGCCGCCGGCTCCGACATGGGTGAGCACGGAGCCGGACGGGACGCCCGACAGCCGGAGCGCGGTGATCGTCTCCGACCCGTCCGTGTCCGTGGGCGCCGCCACGAAGTTCAGCGCGATCGCGGTGTCCTCGTCGCCGCTCGCGGCCGAGACCGCGAAGCTCGGGACGTCCGCCACGGCATCGACGACGACGCGGATCGGCGAGGCGCCGGCGACCGGCGCGCCGCCGAGCCCCGCGACGCCATAGGGGGTGGCGGTCAGCGTGAAGTCGACATCGCTGTCGAGCGGCAGTCCGCTGATGCGCAGGCTCGCGAGGTCGGAGACGGGCACGAGGACGCTGCCGCCCGCCGGCACGAGCGCGCCGCCTGCCGTCGAGAGCACGACGCCGGCGGGAAGGTCCGAGACCTGGATGAAGAAGATCGTGCCGATGCCCGCGGCTTTGACGGCGATCGGCAGCGC
>JALRCL010000643.1 GCA_023268575.1 Patulibacter sp. | reverse complement strand
CGCGATGCGCACCCTCGTGCTCGTCGCCGGGCCGACGGCCGAACGGGACGGACCGTGGCTCGTCACGGCCCGCGGCCGGTGACCCACCGCCCAGCGCCATCGGTCACCTCGACCGGCGCCCCGGCGGCCGGCTGCGCGGGTGCCGGGCCCGCGCGGGACGGGGCCCGGTCAGAACAAGCGCGTCTGCCGGCCGGCCGCGGAGGCGCCGGGGCGGGCGGGGCGCGTCCACGTCCGGTCGGGGTCCCCGGCACCCGACGGGGCACCCCGCCAGCCGAACCGGCGCGCCTCCTGCGAGGCGGCCGACCTGGAACGGCCATCGGCCCCGCCGCGACCGCGCGCCGACCCCGGCCGCGGCGAGCCGCCCGGCCGCGGACGGGCCTCCTCCATCGCGATCGACCGGGCGAGGCGGCTCGCCTCGGGTCGCGGCAGGTAGGGGCCGTGGCGGTAGAGCTCCTCGTACCGGGCGACGAGGTCCGGGCGCGCGTCGCGCAGCCAGTCGAGGAAGACGTCCCGCGTGCTGCCGCGCAGGTGCAGGCCGATGCCGCGGACGCTCACGGCGCCCGCGTCGCGGCAGGCGGTGAGCAGCGCCTCGAGCTGCGCGGGCTCGTCGTTGATGCCCGGCATGAGCGGGGCGGCGAGCACGCTCGTCGGGATCCCGCGCCGCGTGAGCTCCGCGACCGCGGCGAGACGCGCGCGCGGGTGGGGCGTGCGCGGCTCCGTCGCCCGCCACGCGGACTCCTCGAGCGTCGGCACGGAGAGCGCCGCCTCGAACCCCGCGACCGCCTGCAGCTCGAGCATGAGGTCGACGTCCCGCAGGAGCAGCGGCGACTTCGTGAGCACCGACCCGGGGACCTCCGCGTCGATCAGCGCGCGCCAGATCCCCGGCATGAGCCGGTAACGCGACTCGACCCACTGGTACGGGTCGGTGTTCGTGCCGAGCGCCAC
This sequence comes from Patulibacter sp., assembly GCA_023268575.1. GTDB lineage: Bacteria > Actinomycetota > Thermoleophilia > Solirubrobacterales > Solirubrobacteraceae > Patulibacter. The sequence goes on along the minus strand of JALRCL010000643.1, from coordinate 7,778 downwards.
GCCCTCGTCGGCGGCGGGCGTCCGCGCCCGCCGGCCGAGGTCGATCACGAGCCGCTCCGGCGCGTTGACCTTCACGACGATCTCGCGCTCGAAGTCCCGGCCGGGACCGAGATCGAGGTACTCGTGGGTCGGTCGAGCGAAGCAGTACGTGCACGCATGGGTGCAGCCTCGGTACGGGTTCACCGTCCACCCGAACGGCATCGACGAGCGGGCCGGGACGCGGTTGAGGACCGACTTCGCCCGCACCTCGTAGAAGCGGGTCTCCAGCGCCTCGGGCGCGTCGAAGCGCCGGACGACCGCGGGCTCGCGCATGCCGGGAAACGACCGGGTCGGCGCGTCGACGTCGAGCTGCAGGTGATCCCAGCGCATGCGAACGCATGTTCGCATCGCCGGCGGCGGAGCGGGGGACGATCCGCCCATCCATCCGTCCGCTGCGGGCCCCCGGCGGGGCGCACCGGGGACGCGCCCGGCCCACCCGCACCCGGCGCCGGGCTATCGTCGGTCGGGTGAGCAACGCGACAGACCTCCGCGCGATGGCCGGCCGCCTGGCGCTCCTGCTCGGGCTCCTCGGCGCGCTCGCCCTCGGCGGGCCGCGTCCGGCGAGCGCCGACGACGTCCAGCTCGTCCAGGTCGTCGAGGCCCACGTCGCGACGCTCAAGCCCGAGGCCACGACGCTCCAGCAGCGCCTCGAGCGCTTCTCGCGCGCGCCGACGAACCGCAACCGCGCCACGCTCGCGGCGCGCTCCGCCGAGCGGGTCGAGGCGGAGGCGTCCTCCCTGCGCCTCTCCCTGCGACGCACGACGGCGTCGAGCACCCAGGGGCGGCGCCTGCGCGCCGACCTCCTGTCGGCGGTGAACGTCGTCCGCTCCGCGACGGGCACGCTCGGGACGGGGCTGCGGCGGGTCGCCGCGCGCCGTGCGACCTTCGCCACGCTGCGCCAGCTCCAGCGGGCCGCCACGCGGCTCGAGCGCGGCATGCGCGACGGCGAGCGGGTCGCGTCGCGGATCGCCGCCGCCGTCACCGGCGGCTGACCGCCGCCCGGCGGCGCGCTGTCGTCCGCCTGCCCAGCTCAGCCCAACGGCTCGTAGCCGAGCCATCCCGCGTCCTCGCCGCGCTCCGGCAGGTGCTCGTCGGTGAAGAGGACCTGCGCCCGTTCGGCGGCGTCGACGAGGGGCGCGGCGTCGAGCGTCGTCCGGGTCTCCCCGATCCCCACGCGCGGCCACCGGACGACGATCGACCAGCGGCCGGCGCGCGGGAACGGCCAGAGCCAGTAGGAGATCCGCATCGACCCGTCGCTCGACGATCCGCCGCCGGAGAACAGCACCGCCCGGTCCGGCGCTCGCGGCTGCTCCTCGTCCAGACCGTCCGCCTCGCGGAGACGCCGGCCGTCGGGGAGCTCGACGCCGAGCTCCGGTCGGCCGTCGGGGAACGGCTCGCGCGGGTCGGCCGGCCCGGCGACGGCGTCGTCGCGCAACGCCCACAGCTCGAAGGCGAGCCCCGCGGGATAGACGTGCAGCGCCGGGATGGCGAGCGTGGTCCCGCCCGCGTGGGCGAGGACGAGCTCGAGCGGCACGACCCCCGGGATCGTGCCGACGGGCCGGGCCCACGACGGGCGCCGGAAGCGCGTCGGCGGCCCGTCGTCCTCGTCCGGCCGCGGGGGCACGGGCGGGAAGAACGGGTCGCTCATGCGCGGATCGTGGCGCCCGCCGCCGCCCGGCGGGCCGGACGTGGCGCGGAGGCCGTCGGACGATGGTCCGCCGACGCCGCGTCAGGCGGCGAGCGGGTTGAAGCCCGCGGGCAGCTCGAGCCGGTGGGCGCGCATGAAGCCCTCGTCGGCGAGGATCTGCCGAGTCGGGCCGTCGGCGATCACCTGGCCGGCGTCCATGACGATCGCGCGCGGGCAGAGCTCCAGCGCGTAGGGCAGGTCGTGGGTGACGAGCAGCGTCGTCGTCGGCAGCCGGCGGATGACGTCGGCGAGCTCGCGGCGCGCGGCCGGGTCGAGGTTCGACGAGGGCTCGTCGAGGACCATGAGCTCGGGCTCCATCGCCAGCACGCCGGCGACCGCCGCCCGGCGCCGCTGGCCGAGCGAGAGCTGGTGGGGCGCCACCTCGCGCAGCTCCTCCAGGCCGAACGTCCGCAGCGCCTCGGTGACGCGCTCCTCCAGCGCCCCGCCGGAGAGGCCGAGGTTCGCCGGTCCGAAGGCGACGTCGCTCTCGATCGACGGCATGAAGAGCTGGTCGTCGGGGTCCTGGAAGACGATCCCGACCTTGCGCCGTAGCTCGCGCGCAGTGCGCTTCGTCAGGCCGGTGCCGGCGATCTCGACCGTGCCCTGCTGGGGCTGGAGCACGCCGTTGAGGTGCAGGAGCAGCGTCGTCTTGCCCGCGCCGTTGGGGCCGAGCAGGGCGACGCGCTCGCCGGCGCGGATCGTCAGGTCGACGCCGGTCAGCGCCTCGGACCCGTCGGGGTAGGCGAAGTGCAGGTCGCGGACCTTCACCGCGACCGGGGCCGCGGGATCGGCCTCCCCGGGCTTCACCCGTCCGCGGTCGCCCTGGCGGCCCTCGTCGGCGAGCTCGAGCGCGGTCCCGTCCCAGCCGGGCCGCGGTGCGCGGGTCGCGCGGCGGTTGCGCCGTCGCCCCCGCGCGGGCCCGTCGCCGTGCGGGGTGAGGCTGATCGGCAGGCCGACCTTCTCCTCGTAGCCCGGCAGCGTGACGCGGTAGACGCAGAGGTCGCAGTTCATCCGCACGTCGCCGCCGAACCCCTCGCGGTAGCGCTCCAGTGCGACGCGCGCGAGCCGGCGGTCGGCCCCGAGGTGCGGGCCGCCGCGGACGGTGAGCTCGGGGTGCTGCTGCGCCCAGGCGGCGGCCTGGTCGAGGATCCGGCCGAGCAGGACGCCGGTGAAGAGGAAGAACGGGACGACGGCGATCGTCGTGGCCCCGAGCCGGCGGCAGCGCTCCAGCGCGTCGGGGACGCGCGGCTCGGCGACGGAGATCCACGCCGGCTCGACGATCGGCAGGCCCCGGCGGTCGCTCAGCAGGCGGCAGAGCTTCGCGAAGTCGCCGGAGGCGTCCGGGTCGCTCGAGCCGCGGCCGACGAGCACGACGCCCGAGGCCGCCGGGTCGGCGTCGCCGAGCGTCGCGGCGATCCGGTCCTCGGCGACCGAGAGGACGTCGGGATGGATCCCGAGGTCCCGCGCCATGTGGAACGTCACGTTCGGGTGCCGGATCCGGGCGCGCGCGAGCGTCGCCGGGCCGTCGTTCTTCAGGTGCCCCGCCGCGAGCAGGACGATCGGGACGGAGACGATCTCCGTCGCGCCGTCGGCCACGAGCGCGTCGATCGCGGCGTCCGCCGACGGCTCGGCGAGCTCGATGAACCCTCCGGCGTGGTGGATGACCTCGTCGCCCACCCGTCCGATCTCGCCGACGTGGCGCACGAGGTCCCAGAACTCGTCGACGTGGTCGGCGTCGCGCGACCCGTGCCCGACGAGCAGGAGCGACGGCCGGTCCGGCGCGGGTCGCCCGTGCGTGCCGCCGCGGGCGTCGGATCGGCGGAGGTCCACCCGGTCAGGGTAGACCCGCGCGCGGTGCGCTCGCGTGCCGCACCGCGTCCCGCGCGGCGGGCGGCGCGGGGGTCGTCGCCGTCGCGCGTGCCGGACGCCGCGTCTCAGGTCCGGTGGCCCAGGACGTTCACGACGTGCCCGGCGGGATCCCGGACGAAGAACCGGCGCACGCCCCACGGCTCGTCGGTCAGCGGGTGGACGATCTCGGCGCCGGACGCCACCGCGGCGGCGTGCGCCGCGTCGACGTCGTCGACCTCGAGCGAGGCGACCGGCACGACGGGGCCCGACGCGTCCTCGCTGATGAAGCTCAGCTGCAGGCCGGGCCGCGCGGGGTCCGCGACGGTCACGATCCATCCCTGGTCCATGACGACCTCCATCCCGAGGACGTCGCGGTAGAAGGCCGCCGCCTCGATCGGGGTGGCGGCGTGGAGGTTCGGGACGACGCGCGACAGGGCCATGCCCTCAGCCTCGCACTCCGGCGGCCGACCGGGCGAGCGCCGGGCGGGTCGCCGCGAGCTCCGTCCGCGAGCGGACGCCGAGCTTCGCGTAGACCCGCGAGAGCGTGTGCTCGACGGTCTTCGGGCTGAGGAAGAGGAGCTTCGCGACCTCCTTGTTCGACCGGCCCGCCGCGACGAGCTCGGCGACCTGCTCCTCGCGCTCGGTGAGCTCGCCGCGCTCGCCCGCGACGCGCAGCGCCGCCGGGAGCCGGGCACCGAGCCGCCGCAGCTCGCTGGCCGCCGCGTCGCGCAGGGCCCACGCCGCCACGGCCGTCGCCCGGTCCGCGGCCGCGCGCAGCCGGCCGACCGCGGCGTCGCGCTCACCGGCGAGCCCGAGCGCGCGGGCGGCGGCGAGGTCGGCGTGGAAGCGCAGCTCGGCGTGGCCGCGCTCGGCGGCGCCCGCCGCGGCCTCCTCGGCGAGGCGCAGCGCGGCCGGGGCGTCGGGCGCGGTGCCGTCGAGCGCGAGCTCCGCGCGGGCGAGGGCGGCCGCCGCCCGCCCACCGGGAAGCGCGAGCGCCGCCGCGCGCTCGGCGAGCAACGCGGCGGCCGCCTCGGCCGCCGGCCGTCGACCGCTCGCCAGCAGCGCGCGGACGTGGAACGGCAGCACGCGCGTCGTGGCGAACTCCGGCTCGAGGCGCTCGAACCGCTCGCCGGCGATCGCCACGAGCCGCTCCGCGCGCCGCGCGGGGTCGTCGACGGTCTGGACGAGCGCGAACGTCACCTGGGCCGTGCGGGCCAGCCCGATGTCGCCGATCCGCTCGGCGAGGGCCGGCCACTCGGCGGCGGCCCGCTCGACGTCCTCGCGGTCGCCGTCGAGCCGGCAGAGCTCGGCGCGGGCGGCGAGGGCGTAGGCGATCCCGTAGTCGGCCTCCTGGAGTCGCGCCGCGTCCTCGGCCAGCGCGACGGCCTCGCGGCCGCGGCGGGCGTCGCCGAGCGCGAGCAGGACCTGGACCCGCAGCTGCGTGAGCGGGACGAGCGCCGCGTCGTCCCCGCCGGCGGCGAGCGTCGCCAGGCCCTCGTCGACGAGGCGCAGCGCCTCGGCGTTGCGCTCGGCCAGCGCCTCGGCCTGGCCGAGGTAGACGAGCACGTCGCTGCGGCTGCGCCGGATCGCCGGATCGAGCGCGGCGAGCCGCTCGAGGACCGTCCCGCGCAGCGCCTCGAGCCCGTCGGTCCGCCCCCGCCAGCGTCGCGCGATGAGCACGAGCGCGTCGTCGCAGAGGGCCGTCGCCGGGTCGCTCTCGCGCAGCGCCGGCGCCGCCCGGCCCGCCCAGGCCTCGAGGCCCTCCTCGTCGGGCAGGTACACGCAGCTCGTCGCCAGCGCGAAGCGGCCGAGGGCGCGCAGCTCCTCCGGGACGTCGTCGGGCAGGGCGGCGAGCTCGGAGCGCAGGCGCGTCAGCGCGTCCTCGTGGCGCGCGCGGACGTGGTCGACCGAGCAGAGCGCCGCGGTGATCCGCAGGCGCCGCTCGGCGAGCTCGCGCGGCAGCAGCTCGAGCGCGTCCAGCAGCGCGGCGCGGGCCTCGCCGTGCCGGCCCGTCGCGCTGAGCGCCGAGGCCTGCTCGGCGAGCAGGTCCGCCCGCTCCTGGGGTGGCGCTCCGGGCAGCAGCGCCAGCGCGGAGCCGAGGTGGCGGGCGCTCGTGGCGGGCGCGCGGCCGACCGATGCGCGGGCCGCGGCGACGAGCGTCGCGGCCGCGTCGGCGTCCCCGACCCGCGCGACGCGCTCGACGTGGTGGGCGAGGCCGGTCGCGCCGACGCCGCGGGCGGTCAGCGCCGTGACCGCGCGATCGTGCGCGGCGCGGCGGGCACCGGGCGCCATCGCGTCGTAGACCGCGCGGCGCACGAGCGGATGCCGGAAGCGCAGGAGCGTCGGCCGCTGCGGCTCGGGGCGGACGAGGTCCGCGGCGGCGATCGCGTCGAGCGCGTCGTCCGCCGCGCCGACGCCGAGCCCGGCGGTCGCGGCGGCGAGCTCGACGTCGAACGGGTCGCCCGCGACCGCGGCGCCCTCCAGCAGGGCGCGGGCGGCCGGCGCGAGCGCCGCGACCTCCAGCTCGACGGCGGCGAGGATCGTCGGGGGCAGGCGGTCGTCGGCGGCGCCGACGCGCGCGAGCTCCTGGAGGAAGAGCGGGTTGCCCCCGGCCTCGCGCACGAGCGCCGGGCGATCGTCCGCCTCGACGTCCCGCAGGAGCGTCGCGGCGTCGCCGTCGGGCAGCGGGCCGAGCTCGAGGTGCGCACCGGGGACGCCGTTGCGCAGCGCGTCGAGCAGCAGCGCCAGCGGCCGGGGCGCGGGCCGCAGGGCGAGCACGAGCAGGACCGGCGTGCGGGGCGGCCGGCGCAGCAGGTGGGTGACCCACTGCAGCGAGCCCTCGTCGGCCCAGTGCAGGTCGTCGAGCACGACGACGGTGCCGCGGCGGCCCGCGAGCCGCTCGAGGAGGTCGCGGAGCGCGCGGTGGACGTGGAAGCGCCGCGCGGCGGCCGGCGTGGGTCCGGGGCGCCCGATGCCGGGGCGCGCCCCCGAGGGCGCGAGGCTCGGCAGGACGTCGCCGAGGTCCCCGGCGAGCGTCGCGCGCGCCGCGTCGTCGAGCCGGGCGAGCTCGCCGTCGAGCGCGTCGATCGCGAGCCCCAGCGGCAGGTCGGTCTCGTGCTCGGTCGCCCGGCCGGCGAGCACCGCGAGGCCGGCGGCGCCCGCCTGCTCGGCGATCGCGTCCAGCAGCGCGGTCTTCCCGATGCCGGGGTCGCCCGAGACGACGAGGACGCGCCCGGCGCCGTCGCGCACGGCGGCGATCGCGGCGGCGGCCTGGTCGAGCTCGGCGGCGCGGCCGACGAGCGGCGCGCGGGTGCTCCGGTCCTCCATCCGGGCCGATCCTAGAGCCGCCGCGACGCCGTTCCGGGCGGGTGGGGGACGACGGGGGAATCCCCCCTGGGAGCGCGCGCCGCGCGACCGCACCCTGTCGTCATGACGACGACCGCCACCGCGGCGCCCGGCGCGGTGACCGACCCGCGCCGGCTCGCCCACCCGGGCCACGGGCTCGCCGTGACCTTCCTCGTGACCGCCGACGACAGTGGGGGCGCTCGCACGCTGCTGGAGGTCGAGCTGGAGCCCGGTGCCGGGACCCCGCTGCACGTCCACGACGCGTTCCGCGAGACCTTCGAGGTCCTCGACGGCACGCTCGTCGTCGAGCAGGCCGGCGTCCGCCACCTCCTCGGGGCCGGCGAGGTCCGCTCCGTCGAGCTCGGCACCGCCCACCGCTTCGTCAACGAGGGTGCGACTCGGGCGTGCTTCCGCGTCGAGATGGTCCCGGCGAGCCGCGGCTTCGAGATCGCCAAGCAGGTGACCTACGGGCTGCTGGCCGACGGCCGGACGGCCCCGGGCGCGGACCCGCGCGACCCCCGGCACGGCGCGCTCCTCCTGCACTGGACCCGCACGCGCGCGGCCGGCCGCGGCGCGTGGGCGCTGAACCGCCTTCTGCGCGCGCTGGCGTGGCAGGCGCGACGCAGCGGCGAGGAGCGGCGGCTGCAGGAGCGCTACGTGCGCTGGTGAGCGCGGCGACGCCGCAGCGGTCCGGTGACGAGGACGACGACGAGCGCCAGGATCCAGGTCGGTCCGTCGCCGAGCCGCGCGTGGAGGGTGCGGGGCGCGTCGGCCGGGCGCAGCGGCACGTCCGCGACGAGGACCGCGGGCGCGGGGCCGGTGCGCCGCGCGCGCACCCGACCCGCGGCGTCGACGACCG
>JALRCL010000594.1 GCA_023268575.1 Patulibacter sp. | reverse complement strand
CTCGTGCCCGTGCTCGTCGCCCTCCTCGTGGCCGTGCTCGTCCTCGTGGCCGTGCTCCTCCTCGTGGCCGTGCTCCTCCTCGGCGCTGGAGACGTTCGGACGGCGGGTCGGGACCCGCTCGCCGACCTCGACGACGGTCGGATCGCCGCCGCCCTGCTTGACGAGGTCCGCGACCCAGGGGTCCAGCCCGTCGCCGGAGGCCAGGACGACCTTCGCGTCCGCGACCTCGCGGACGTCCGCGGGACGCGGCTCGTACTCGTGCGGATCGGTGTTCGGCTGCAGGACCTGGTGGACCTCGACGGCGTCGCCGCCGATCTCGCGCGCGAGATCGCCGAGCTGGGTCGTCGTGGCGACGACGGACAGGCGGCCGTCGGCCGTCGACCCGTCGGAGCCGCCGCAGCCGGCGGCGCCGAGGCCGAGCGCGGCGGCGGCGAGCGCGATGACGGGAGCGCGGAGCGCCCGGCGGTCGCGGAAGGCACGGATGGAGAGGCTGAGCACGAAGAGGACTCCGGAGAGGACGGCGATGGTGGCGCCCGGCGGCGCGTTGGTCTGGAACGAGAGCCAGAGCCCGGCGACGCCGGTGAGCGCGGTGAGCAGGACGGTGGCCAGCTGCCACGCGGGCAGCCGGCGGATCCACGGACGGACGGTCGCGGCGGGAACGACCATGAGCGCGGCGGCCAGGAGCGACCCGACGGCCGAGAGCGTCGCGACCGCGACGAGGGCGACGAGGACGAGCAGGACCGCGTCGCTGCGGCCCCCGCGGATCCCGAGGGCGCGTGCGCCCTCGCGGTCGAAGCCGACCGCGAGCCATCGACGGCCGAGCAGCCCGGCGGCCAGGACGACCACGGCGCTCGTCCCGGCCGCCAGGGCCAGGTCGCCGCCGTCGATGAGCAGCAGGCTGCCGAAGAGCAGGCCGTTGATCGCCGGCCCCTCGTCGAAGACGTCGCTGGCCAGCAGCACGCCGACGGCGAGGGCCCCGACGAGGACCATGGCGGTCGTCGTCCCGTGCTCTCCGTCGTCGCGTCCGGTGCTGAGCCGCCCGACGCCCCCGGCGAAGGCGAGTGCCACCGCCAGGGCACCGAGCGGCGCCGCGAATCCGAGGCCGGCGGCCAGCACGAGCCCCGGGAACGTCGCCGCAGCGACTCCGTGGGCGAAGAAGGCCAGGCCGCGCAGGACGAGGAACGTGCCGAGCACGCCCGCGCCGAGCGAGAGGGCCAGCACCGCCCAGAGGCCCTGCTGCACGAAGGGGTAGGTGAACGGCTCGAGCACGGTGGGACGGGTCGGCGGGACGTCGCCGAGGGCCCACTATACGGGACTGAGTCTCATGTGCATCTGTCGGCGGTCCGGGGTCCGGGCCCGCCGCGGGCGCGTGACCGATGCCCATCGCGCGCGCCGCGCGGTGTGCCGCGATCCCACGAGCGGCGGCCCACGCCCGCCGTAGGCTCGTGACCGTGAGCGAGCTGCCCCGCGTCGACCCAACCCGCGACCTCAGCGCGCCCGCGCGTGCCTACGCCGCGGTCCTGCGGACCCCGCCGGGGCGGTGGCTCGCGATCAACGTCGCGGCGCGCGTCGACCCCGCCCTCATGCGCGCGACGAAGGGACGCGTCGGCATGGGGCTCATGCTGCCCTCGGCGCTGCTGACGACGATCGGCGCGAAGAGCGGCCAGGAGCGGACCTCGACGGTGCTCTACTTCCACGACGGCGACGACGTCATCCTCATCGCGTCGAGCTTCGGGCGGGAGAAGCACCCGGCGTGGTTCCACAACCTCAAGGCGAACCCGCTCGTGCGGATCGCCCGGGACGGGGGCGGGGCGCCGCGGACCGCCGAGGAGGTCGTCGACCCGGGCGAGCTCGACCGGCTGTGGGCGCTCGCCGACCGCATCTACCCGCCCTACGCCGACTACCGCCGCCGGACCGCCGCCATCGGGCGCCGGATCCCGGTGGTCCGCCTGCGCCCGGTCTGACCGAGCGCCGGTCGTCGGGCGAGCCCGCCCCCGCACCTGGCGGGTTCCTGCGCGCGGGGCGCGCCGCCGCTCGCAGGGGGCGCGCTGGCGCTCGCGTGCAACGGCGCGTGCCGGCGAACGGGCCCGACCGGCCTACCGTCGGTCCGTGCCTGCCACGCGCTTCACGGGTTCACGGCTGCGGCGGGGCTGGACCCTGGGCGCGACGCTCGCGGTCAGCGCCGCCGTGGCGCTGGCGCCGCCGGTCGGCGCGCAGGCGCGGGGCGCCGGCCTCGACGGCCGGATCCAGCGGTCGCGCTCGCGCGACCGTCAGCTGCAGGCGGGGATCGCCGCCGATCGACGGCACGCCGCGGCCTACGAGGGACGCATCGACGACCTCCGGGCCCAGCTCTCGCGCCTGGCGCCGGGCCTCGAGCGTGAGCGCGAGGAGCTCGGTCGGCTGCAGGGCGAGCTGCGGGAGGACCGCGCCGCGCTCGTGCGCCTGCGCGCCCAGGACGCCCGCGACCGCGAGGTCCTCGCCGACCAGCTCGTGGCGATCTACGAGGCGCCGCCGGTCGACCTCGTGCAGATCGCGCTGGACTCGCGGGGGTTCGCCGACCTGCTGAGCCGGTTCGGGCAGCTGCGCCGCATCGCCGAGCGCAACGCGGCCGTCACCCGCCGGGTCGCCGCCGAGCACCGGGCCGTCGCCGCGACCACCGCGCGGATCGGCCGGGTCGAGGCGCGCCACGCGGCGACGACCGCCGCCCTCCAGTCCCGGCACGACGCGGTCCAGCGGCTCGAGCTCGAGCTCGTCGACGAGCAGCTGCCCTACGTCCGCGCGCGTCGCGGCAAGGAGCGACGCCTCGCCGGGCTGCGCCGCCGGCGGGCCGACCTCGTCCACGAACTCGAGCGGATCCAGGCCCGCCAGCTGCGCGCGATCTCCGGCGGCACGCCCGTGGGCGGTGCCGACGGCTACGGCTTCTTCCCGGCAGCCGGGACGAGCTACGCCCAGGGCGACGAGCCGGAGATCGCGGCCCGGCTGCAGCGGATGGGGCGCACGCTGCACCTGCACCTCGTCGGGTTGTCGGGGTACCGCTCGCCCCAGCACTCCGTCGAGGTCGGTGGCTTCGCCAACGATCCGCACACCCGCGGCGAGGCCTCCGACACGCCGGGGCTCGAGGGCGTGCCGGAGGCGACGCTGAACCGCTTCGGCCTGACGCGGCCCTTCCCGGGCGCCCGCGAGGCCGACCACGTGCAGCTCGTCGGCAGCCGGCGCTAGCTGTTGTGCCCACGGTCTTGGTGAACGCG
>JALRCL010000520.1 GCA_023268575.1 Patulibacter sp. | reverse complement strand
GCTGCGCATCGCGGTCATGCGCGCGCCGTGCTCGGACGCGGCGGACTCCAGCAGCGCCCGGAGCAGCGACACCTCGACGAACTCGGGAACGAGCTCGGCGAGGATCTCCGCCGGGTCGGGCTCGTACTCCACGAGCGCCTTGTGCCCACCCTCGGACGTGGCGGACGCGTCCTCGTCGGACTCGTCCTCACCGACGACGCTCGCAGCGGCCAGCGGGAGGAGCGTCTCGCGACGGACCTCCTGCACGAGCGGCGAGACGTAGCCGTTGTAGATGACCTCGACGCGGTCGATCTCGCCGTCGACGTACGCGCCGACGAGCGCCTCCGCGATCTCGCTGGCGTGCTTGCCCTCGGGGCTGTCGGTGAAGCCCGTCCAGGAGCCCGCGATCGCGCGGTTGCGGAACTGCAGCGAGGAGAGGCCGCGGCGGCCGGTGGTGTAGTACCGGACCTCCTTGCCCTCCGCCTCGATCTCCTCCGCGCGGGACAGGCCGGCGCGGAGGATCTGGGAGTTGAAGGCACCCGCGAGACCGCGGTCGGCGGTCACGAAGAGGACCGCGACGACGCGCTCCTCGTCGTGCGTCTGCAGCACCGGCTGGGACTGCAGCTCGCCGCTGCCGGCGGCAGCGGCGGCCTGACGGGTCATCTTGCGCAGCGCGTCGGCGTACGGCCGCAGCGACGCGGCGCGCTCCTCCGCCTTGCGCAGCCGCGCGGCGGAGACCATCTCCATCGCGCGGGTGATCTTGCGGATGTTCTGGACCGAGGCGATCCGGTTCTTGACGTCGCGCTGAGCCATGGGTCAGAGAGCGTTCGGGCGCGCCGGCTCAGGCCGCCGCAGCGGACTCGAGCGGCTCGCCGTTCTCGTCCAGGTCGTACCCGAAGTCGTCCTCGGCGAACTTCTTGACGAAGGCGTCGACGGCCGACACGGTCTCGTCGGACCAGTCGCCCCCGGCGATCTTCGAGCGCAGCTCGGAGATCTCGGAGCGCGCGGTCTCGATCAGGCGCACGTGGAACTCCTCGACGCGGTCGGTCGAGATCCGGTCGACGTAGCCGTTCGTGGCGGCGTAGATCTGGATGACCTGGTCCTCGACCGGGACCGGCGAGCGCTCGCCCTGGTTCAGCGTGCGCACGAGGCGCTCGCCGCGGGCCAGGGTGCGGCGGGTGTCGGCGTCGAGGTCCGAGCCGAACTGCGCGAACGCCTCGAGGTCGCGGAACTGCGACAGCTCGAGCTTGATCCGGCCGGCGACCTTCTTCATCGGCTTGACCTGCGCCGACGAGCCGACGCGCGACACCGAGATGCCGACGTTGATCGCCGGGCGGACGCCCGAGTAGAAGAGCTTCGGCTCGAGGACGATCTGCCCGTCGGTGATCGCGAGAATGCTCGCTTCTTCTCCATCCAATCGTTCTTCGATGACGATCGACTTGCCCGCGTCCCCAAACTCACGCTGCCGCATGATCCGCTCGATCGCGTCAAACGCATCCGCGCGAGTTTTGCAAACGGTGA
>JALRCL010000739.1 GCA_023268575.1 Patulibacter sp. | reverse complement strand
TGGGCAAGGGGCAGGTGCTGCCGTTGCAGCGCAGCGAGGCGCCGGTCGACGTGTCGCAGGTGCTGAACACGTTCGACGGGGACACGCGGACGCGGCTGGCGTCGCTGATCTCCGACTTCGGCAGCGGCGTCGACGGCAACGGTCCCGAGCTGCGCCGCGGCTTCGCCGCCCTGGCGCCGTTCCTGCACCAGGTCGACCGGCTCACGAGCGTCATGAGCGAGCGGCGCACGGAGATCCGCCGGATCGTCGACAACCTCGGCGGGCTGGCCACGGCGGTGAACACGCGCGACCGGCAGCTGACGCAGCTCGTGCGCAGCGGCCAGGAGTCGGTCGCCGAGCTCGCCGCCCACGACGGCTCGCTGGCCGGCACGCTCGGCGAGCTGCCGAGCACGCTCAGCGCGGTCCGGACGTCGTTCGCCGCGCTGCGCGGCGCGCAGACGCAGCTGGACCCGGCGCTCCGCGCGCTGAAGCCGGTGGCCGCCCAGCTCGAGAAGGGCCTCGGCGGGCTTGAGGAGCTCTCGAACGACGCGACGCCGTCGCTGAAGGCGCTGCGCCCGGCGGTGAAGGCGGCCCGGCCGCTGGCCAAGTCGCTCCAGCCGACCTCGGTGGCCGCGCGCGACGCGTTCGCGAAGCTCGCCCCGACGACGCCGAACCTCGACCGGGCGACGAAGGACGTCGTCCCGTGCGAGCTGATCGCCGGCAAGTTCTTCAATTGGACGCTCTCCGTCCTGAAGTTCTACGACAGCGGCGGGGCGTGGCCGCGCGGCGAGCTGGTGGTCAGCACGCCGGGCCTGACGCTCGGCCAGGTCGCCGACCCCGTGCTCCGCCGCGAGCCCGGTTGCACCGACAAGACGGAGGCCTCGCGATGAAGCTCGAGCACCGCACGAGCAAGCTCCTGCTGATCGCCACGTTCACCCTGGCGTGCGTGGCGATCTTCGCCTGGCTCTTCGTGAAGGCCGGCGGCAGCATCCCCGGTGGGGGCAAGACGAAGGCCCAGGCCCTCGTGCCGACGGCGTTCCAGCTCGTTCCGAACGCCGACGTCCGCCGTGCGGGCGTGAAGGTCGGTCGCGTCCGCGACATCCAGAGCCGCGGCGACCTCGGCCTCGTGACCTTCGAGGTCAACAAGGACCAGGGGCCGCTGTACCGCAACGCGACGGTGCGGATCCGGACGAAGACGCTCGTCGGCGAGAACTACCTCGACATCGATCCGGGCGACCGCAAGGCCGGCAAGCTGCCCCAGGACGGGACGCTCCCGGTCACCCAGGCCGGCGAGGCGGTCCAGCTGGACCAGATCCTGTCGGGACTCGACGAGCGGACGCGGGCCTCCGTCCAGCGGAACCTCTCGACGATCGGCGGCGGCCTCGGCGACCGTGGCCCCGAGCTCAACCGCCTCTTCGGCAGCCTGCCGAACACGTTCGACCGCGTCACCGAGATCGACGAGATCCTGAAGAACCAGCGCCCGCAGCTGGCCCGGACGATCGAGCAGACCGGCCAGCTCATGCAGGCCTTCGCGAACCGGACCGCCGACGTGCGCCGCCTGGCGATCCAGGGCGAGGCGACCGCGCGTGCGGCCGCCGAGCGCGATCAGCAGATCGGCGCGGCGCTCAACGCGCTGCCCGGCGCGCTGCGGCAGGTCAAGGCGACCTCGGCGCACCTCGGTGAGGTCGCGAACCGCAACACCCCGGTCGTCGCGGACCTCCGGATCGCCGCGCAGGCGCTCCCGGCGGTCACCGCGCGGCTCGAGCGCTCCTCGGCTGCGGGTCGCCAGGTCGTCTCGATCCTGCCGGGGCTCTCGAAGCAGGCCGACCCGATGCTCGCGAAGCTCACGGCGTTCGGGCCGGAGGCGAAGAAGATCGTGCCGCCGCTGGACTCGTTCCTGCGCGAGGCGAACCCGTTCCTGCGCTACGTCAAGCCGTACTCGCGCGAGCTCGGTACGGTCTTCGCGAACCTCGGCTCGGCCGCCGGCACGAAGGACGCCGTCGGCCACCTCGGACGCGTCATGCCGCTCGTCAGCACCTACACCGTCACGGGCCTGCCCGCGGGCGTCCACGACGTGCTCGACGCGCTGACGACGGTCGGCGGGCTGTTCCCGGTCGTGAAGGTGGACTTCAACGCCTACCCGGCGCCGGGCACCCGCGGCAACCCGAAGCCGTTCAAGGGCGACCCGCCGACGGTCGGCCAGGATCCCTCGGCGCTGGGCGGCGCATCGCGATGAGCGAGGCGACCGGCGAGGACCCGCTCGCGTACGTGCGGGTCGTGCTCGATCGGCCCCTGCCGATCGAGCCCGGTCGCTATGTCATCCCGACCGGCGAGCCGGCGACGGAGGAGGACCGCTTCACCGGCGTCTCGCCCGGCGCCGCGCTCACGTGGCGCGACGAGGCGCGCACGCTCGACGGGCTCGCCGCCATTCGTCCGGTCGTGGCCAGCGTGTCGGAGGGCGGTGTCACCGAGCGGCTCGAAGGACGCCTGGTCACGGCCTCGCTGA
>JALRCL010000493.1 GCA_023268575.1 Patulibacter sp. | reverse complement strand
GCCGGCATGGGATCGTGCCGGTGAAAGTGATGGCCGTCGTCGTGGCTATGGGCATGTTCATGCGCCAGGGGCCCGTGCTCGTGGGCATGGGCGTGGCGCTCCAGCAGGTGCAACAGCACGCCGGCCAGCATCAGCGCGGCGACGTCGTCGCGGAGCTGCTCGATCTCGCCCTTCTTCGGGGGAGCGAGCCGCTCGCGCTGATCGTTCATCACCTTCTCGGTCACCTTCGAGACCTGGAGCGCCGGTCGTGCGAGCACCGGTCGCGGTCGCCGCCCGATCCTCGCCGCCGGCCGAGTGCCACGGCGCCAACTTCATCCCGCAGGCCGACGAAGCTCCTCCTTTGGGGACACCCGGCCGACCGGCGCGGGCTCGCGGAGCGCGAGAGCAGGCGTCCCCGTCGCGAGGAGCCGGCGCGCACCGCACCCCCTCGCCTCGCGCGCGCGTCATCCGGTCCGCCCGGCGCCCTCGCCGGATCGAGCGCCGGTGCCTGCGCGGACGCCTCCTCCGATCGGTGAGGAGAACCCGCAGAAGGGGGGACGAAGCGCCCGGGCCGCCGATCGTAGGGTCGAGTCCCGGGTGCGGCTCGCGTCCGCCGGTCCACCCGCCCACGACCAGGAGAGGCCCGCGAGCGCATGTCCGCCGTGATCACCGAGAGCCGCCAGTCCCCCGGACTGAGCGACGAGCACCGCGAGATCCTCGAGCAGGTCGATCGGTTCGCCCACCAGCACTTCTGGTCGCTCCAGGAGCGGATGGACGACGACGAGTGGTGGCCCGACGACGCGTTCCCGAAGCTCGGCGAGACCGGGTTCCTGGGCGTGACCGCCCCGGCCGAGTACGGGGGCGCCGACCTCGACTTCGCCGCGTCCGGCCTCGTGCTGCAGGCCGTGGCGCGATGGAACCCGTCGATCTCGCTGGGCATCCTCGCGCACGAGAACCTCTGCCTGAACAACATCCTCCACAACGCCGACGACGAGCTGAAGCGCCGCTACCTGCCGGGGATGTGCGCCGGCACCACCGTCGGCTGCCTCTCCCTGACCGAGCCGGGCGCCGGATCGGACGCGCTCGGCGGCATGGCGACGGTCGCGCGGCGCGACGGCGACGACTTCGTCCTCAACGGCACGAAGATCTACATCACCAACGGCCCGATCGCCGACGTCTCGCTGGTGTACGCCAAGACGTCGCCCGAGAAGGGCGCCAAGGGGATCACGGCGTTCGTCGTGGAGACCGACAGCCCGGGCTTCACCGTCGCCCAGAAGCTCGTGAAGATGGGGATGCGCGGCACGCAGACCGCCGAGATCGTCCTCGACGACTGCCGGGTGCCGGCCGAGAACGTCGTCGGTGAGATCGACCGCGGGGTGCAGGTCGTGATGAGCGGCCTGGACCTCGAGCGCGTCGGGCTCTCGTACATGATCCTCGGGATCGCCGAGCGCGCGCTGGAGCTCGCCGTCGACTACGCGCGAGACCGCCGGCAGTTCGGTCGAGCGATCGGCGAGTTCCAGCTCGTGCAGGGCATGATCGCCGAGATGTACACCGACGTCGAGGTGCTGCGGAGCTTCTGCTACGACGTCGGCGGCGAGGTCTCCGCGCTCGAGCACGGCGCGGCCCGCAGCCGCGTGCACACGCGCTCGGCGGCGCTGGTCCTGCAGGCGGGGCTGATGCTCATGCGCGTGGCCGACCACGCGGTCCAGGTCCACGGCGGATCCGGCTACATCTGGGAGATGGAGGTCAACCGGATCTACCGGGCCGGCAAGCTCCTCCAGATCGGCGCGGGCACGAACGAGGTCCGCAAGCTCATCGTCGCCCGCGAGCTCCTGGGACGCTGACGGTGAGCGACGCGACGAACGAGCGGCGGGCGCAGCTGGACGTGGCGCCCGACGGGGTCGCCACGATCACGCTGCGGGATCCGCAGCAGATCAACGCGATCGACGACGAGATGGCGGCGCAGTACCGCGCCTGCGTCGAGGAGGCCAACGACCGCGACGACGTCGGGGCGATCGTGACGCTCGCCGAGGGCCGGTCGTGGTGCATGGGCGGGGCCGTGGCGCGGTTCGTCGGCCTGGGCGACGGCGTGCCCGACTTCGTCCGCGCGGTCGGGGCCGACCTCAATCCGCTGGTCGAGGCGCTGCACCGCTCGCCGAAGGTCACCGTGGCGGGGGTCCACGGCCCGATCGCGGGGGCGGGGATCGGCCTGATGCTCGCCCACGACCACGTCGTCGCCGATCCGGCCGCCTCGCTGACGGCGGCCTACCACCGGCTCGGGCTGACCCCCGACGCCGGCGTGACGTACTTCCTCGTCCGCGACCTGGGCTACCGGCGGGCGCTGGCCTTCGCCCTCGCCGACGAGACGTGGGACGCCGAGCGCGCCCTCGCCGCCGGACTGCTCGGCGCGCTGAGCGCCGCCGGCGCGGTGCACGCCGAGGCCCGGGCCCTGGCGGCCCGCCACGCCGCGGGGCCCCGGACCGCGAACGCGATCACCAAGCGCCTGCTGCGCCAGGTCGACGACGCGCTGCTGCGCGAGCAGACGGCCGACGAGATCGCCTCGCTGGCCGAGGCGACGACGACCGCGGACTTCCGCGAGGGGCTGCACGCGATGCTCGAGCGCCGCGCTCCCGCGTTCGGCGCCGCGGCGCCCGAGGGCGCGGTCCGATGAGCGCCGGCGGTCCACGGCACGCCGGGCGCGCGCTCCATCCGCGACCGGCCGTCGGACGATGAGCGCCGAGGCCCCGATGTTCGAGCGGGTGCTCGTCGCCAACCGCGGCGAGATCGCCGTCCGCGTGATCCGGACGCTCAAGCGGCTCGGCATCCGGTCGATCGCGGTGTACTCCGACGCCGACGCCTCGGCCGTCCACGTCGCCGAGGCCGACGAGGCGGTCCGGCTCGGCCCGGCGCCGGCCGGCGCGTCCTACCTGTCGATCGAGCACGTGATCGACGCGGCCCGCGCGAGCGACGCCCAGGCGATCCATCCCGGCTACGGGTTCCTCTCCGAGAACCCGGCGTTCGCGCGCGCCTGCGCCGCCGCCGGCATCGTCTTCATCGGGCCGCCGGCCGAGGCGATGGAGGCGCTGGGCGACAAGGTCCGGGCGAAGCTCGCCGCGCAGGCCGCCGACGTCCCGGTGCTCCCGGGATTGCAGCGACCGGGGCTGACGGACGAGGACATCCTCGCGTTCGCCGACGAGCACCCCGACGCGTTCCCGTTGATGGTCAAGGCCGCGGCGGGCGGTGGCGGCCGCGGCATGCGGATCGTCGAGGACCGGTCGACCCTGCCGGCGGCGCTCGAGGCGGCGCGGCGCGAGGCGCTCTCGGGCTTCGGCGACGACACCCTGCTCGTCGAGCGCTACGTGCAGCGCGCCAAGCACATCGAGGTACAGCTCCTGGCCGACGCGCACGGCACGGCGCTGCACCTCGGCGAGCGGGAGTGCTCCCTGCAGCGGCGCCACCAGAAGGTCGTCGAGGAGAGCCCGTCGCCGACGGTCGGGCCGGAGCTGCGGGAGCGCCTCGGCTCCGCCGCCGTGCGCCTGGCGCACGAGGCCGGGTACGTCGGGGCCGGGACCGCGGAGTTCATCGTCTCCGCCGACGACCCGGACGAGTTCTTCTTCCTCGAGGTCAACGCCCGGCTCCAGGTCGAGCACCCGGTGACGGAGCTCGTCACCGGACTCGACCTCGTCGAGCAGCAGCTGCTCGTCGCCGCCGGCCGGCCGCTCGCGTTCGGGCAGGCGGACGTCCGCCTCGAGGGCTGGGCGATCGAGGTCCGCGTGTGCGCGGAGGACCCGGCCAACGGGTTCCTGCCCGCGATCGGAGAGGTGGCCCACTGGGCCGTCCCCGCCGGGGAGGGCGTGCGGGTCGACACCGGCTTCCGCGCCGGCAGCGCGGTGACGCCGTACTACGACTCCCTGCTCGCGAAGGTCATCGCGTCCGGGGCCGACCGCGCGCAGGCCCTCGCCCGGCTGACGGCGGCGCTCGAGGACCTGCGGATCCTCGGGGTCACGACGAACGCCGGCTTCCTCTCCCGCCTGCTGCGGGTGCCCGAGGTCGTCGCCGGCCGCCTCGACACCGGCCTGATCGAGCGCGGCGCCGCTGCCGCGCTGCCGGCGGCGGGGGAGACGGCGGAGGCGGCCTGCGCGGCGGCGATGATGGAGTCGATCGGGCTCGCGGAGGCGCCCTCCGACGATCCGTGGGACGCGCTCACCGCGTGGCGGATCGACGGCCGCGCCCCGGTCCGCTGGGAGCTCGCCCCGGCCGGCGGTGCCGTCGACGAGCCGCTCGAGGTCCGCGTGGACGGCCCGCCGGACGGTGCGCTGGTCGAGGTCGGCGGGGAGCGCCGCAGCGTCTCCGCGGTCGCGCTCGATCCGCGCCGCGCGCGCGTCGTCACCGACGGCCGGGCGCGCGTCTGGGACCACGTGCTCGTCGACGGGCAGCGATGGCTGGCGGCCGGGCCGGACGCGCACGTCCTGCGGCTGCTGGAGCCGGTGGTCCAGGGCGCCGACGCCGCGGGGGAGGGCTCGCTCGAGGCGCCGATGCCCGGCACCGTCATCGCGGTGCGGGCCGCCGGCGGCGACGAGGTGCAGGAGGGCGACGTGCTGGTGGTCCTCGAGTCGATGAAGATGGAGATCACCCTCGTGGCGCCGATGCCCGCAACGGTCCTGGACGTCCAGATCACCGTCGGTGACAGCGTCCGCCAGGGCCAGCCGCTCGTCGAGCTGGAGGCCCTGGCATGACCGCTCGGCGCTGCTGCGGCCCCGGCCTCGACCACACCAGCCGCGGTGCCGGCGACGGCGGCCGCCCGATCGCGGAGGTCGCCCGATGAGCGTCGTCCTGAAGAGCCACGCCGATCCCGCCGACGAGGCGTTCCGCGTCAACGCGGTCGCCCACGCGGAGCTGTCCGCGGACCTCCGCGAGCACCTGCGGCGCGTGCGCGACGGCGGTGGCGCGAAGGCGCGCGAGCGCCACGTCGCCCGCGGCAAGCTGCTCCCGCGCGAGCGGGTCGAGCGGCTGCTCGACCGCGGCTCGCCGTTCCTGGAGCTCTCGCCGCTGGCCGCGCACGGGATGTACGAGGACCAGGCGCCCGGCGCGGGCATCATCACCGGGATCGGGCGCGTCGCCGGCCGCGAGGTGATGGTCGTCTGCAACGACGCGACGGTGAAGGGCGGCTCGTACTTCCCCATGACCGCTCGGAAGCACACCCGGGCGCAGGAGATCGCGCTGCAGAACCGGCTGCCGTGCGTGTACCTCGTGGACTCCGGCGGCGGCTACCTGCCGCTCCAGGACGAGCTGTTCCCCGACGTGCGGGGGTTCGGGCAGAGCTTCTACAACCAGGCGAACCTCTCGGCCGCCGGGATCCCGCAGATCGCGGCGGTCCTCGGCTCGTGCACCGCCGGCGGCGCGTACGTCCCGGCGATGTGCGACGAGTCGGTGATCGTCAAGGAGCAGGGCACGATCTTCCTCGGCGGCCCGCCGCTCGTGAAGGCCGCCACGGGGGAGGAGGTCACCGCGGAGGAGCTCGGCGGCGGCGAGCTGCACACCAAGCGCTCCGGGGTGGCCGACCACCTGGCGGCCGACGACGCCGAGGCGCTGGCGATCGTGCGCTCGATCGTCGCCACCCTGCCGGCGAGGATCGCCCCGCCGTGGGAGCGGATCGCCTCGCAGCCGCCGGCCGTCGACCCCGGCGAGCTGACCGGTGCGGTGCCCGCCGACCTCCGGACGCCGTACGACCCGCGCGAGATCATCGCCCGCGTCGTCGACGGCTCGCGGTTCCACGAGTTCAAGCAGGGCTACGGCACGACGCTGTGCACGGGCTTCGCGCACGTCCACGGCCACCGCGTCGGGATCCTCGCCAACCAGGGCGTGATCTTCAGCGCGAGCGCGCTGAAGGGCGCGCACTTCATCGAGATGTGCGACCAGCGCGGCATCCCGCTCGTCTTCCTCCAGAACATCACGGGGTTCATGGTCGGGCGCGACGCCGAGGCCGGCGGCATCGCCAAGGACGGGGCCAAGATGATCTCGGCCGTCTCCACCGTGCGGGTGCCGAAGCTCACGGTGATCGTGGGCGGCTCGTTCGGGGCGGGGAACTACGGGATGTGCGGACGCCCGTA
>JALRCL010000415.1 GCA_023268575.1 Patulibacter sp. | reverse complement strand
GGCGCGGTGCCCGAGCTCCATCGTCACCTGGAAGTGCTCGACCGATCCGTCGGTCACGTGCCCGCGGATCGAGGTGACCTCGAACCATTCGAGGTCGTCGACCGTCTCGGCGGTCGCGGCGACGCCCTTGCGGATCGCGTCGGCGACGCTCTCGGTCGAGCTGCCGGTGACCTTGATCAGCCGGTACACGTGGTCGGACATCGGGGCTCCCTGGGTCGGTCGTCGGGGGACACGGAGCGCATACCCGTCGCCGCCGTCGAGCAACCCGGCGTCCGCGGCGGCCCTCGGTCCGACGCCGGCGTCGCCCCGTCCGTAGTTCCCCGCAGACGGCGACCGGGATTGCTCCCGAGGGACCGCGGACGAGACCCGATGGCCGCGCGGCAGGCCCCTCCTACCGTGGGGCACGACCCGTCCCCACGGCGGTCCCGACCCCTCTGCTCCTCATGCTCCTCGAGCTCGCACGCTGGCAATTCGCCTTCACCACCGTCGTCCACTTCCTCTTCGTCCCGCTGACGATCGGCCTCTCGGGGCTCGTGGCCCTCATGCAGACGCGGTGGGTCCGGACCGGCGACCCAGAGGCCCTGCGGATGGTCCGGTTCTGGGGCAAGCTCCTGCTCGTCAACTTCGCGATCGGGATCGCCACCGGCATCGTCCAGGAGTTCCAGTTCGGGATGGCCTGGAGCGCCTACTCGCGCTACGTCGGCGACGTCTTCGGCGCGCCGCTGGCGATGGAGGGCCTCGCGGCGTTCTTCCTCGAGTCGACGTTCCTCGGGCTCTGGATCTTCGGCTGGGACCGGCTTCCCAAGCGGATGCACCTCGCGTCGATCTGGCTCGTCTTCCTCGGGACGAACCTCTCGGCGTACTTCATCCTCGCCGCGAACGCGTGGATGCAGAACCCGGTCGGCTACCGGGTCGACCCGGAGACCGGCAACGCCGTGCTGACGTCGATCTGGGCGGTGCTCAGCAGCCCGACGGCGGTCATGGCGTACCTCCACACGATCCCGGCCGCGATCCTCACCGCGTCGGCGCTCATCGTCGGCATCTCGGTCTGGCACCTCGGGGCCCGGCGCGGTCACGAGACGGCGTTCTTCCGCCGCTCGGCCCAGTGGGGCCTGCGCGGGATGCTCGTCACCGCGCTGCTGACGATCGTCATCGGTCACTTCTTCGGCCAGGTGATGACCGACAAGCAGCCGATGAAGATGGCGGCCGCCGAGGCGCTCTACGACACCGAGAAGGGCGCCGGCCTCTCGCTCATGGCGATCGCGCCGTTCGAGAAGAAGCCCGACCGCGTCGCCTTCGACGTGAAGATCCCGAAGCTCCTCTCGTTCATCGCCACCGACCACCCCAACGGGACCGTCCGCGGCATCGACGACCTCCAGCGCGAGAGCCAGGCGCGGTACGCCGCCTACGAGCGCCTCCACGGCCGGGACCCGGCGAAGGCCGAGTACTACCCGATCGTCGGCCTGACCTACTGGACCTTCCGGCTGATGATGGGGCTCGGCTTCTTCATGCTCGCCTTCGCGATCGCCGGCCTGCTGCTCGCCCGACGCTCGGTCGACGGCCTCGCGGGCTGGGCGGCGAAGCGCTGGTTCCGGCGCCTCGCGCTCGGCGTCCTGGCCTTCGGGTTCCTCGCCCACGCGATGGGCTGGATCTTCACCGAGGTCGGCCGTCAGCCCTGGGTCGTCACCGGCCTGCTGAAGACGCAGGACGCGGTGTCGAAGCTCGGCGTCCCGACGATGGTGATCTCGCTGTCGGTCTTCATCGTCCTCTACCTCATCATCGCCGCGATCGAGTACCGCCTCTTCAAGCGGCTCGCGATCGCCGGCCCCGACCCGATCGAGCCGCCCGGCGACGACGACGCCCCTGGCGCCGCGCGCGTGCCGGCCCTCGCCTACTGACCTCGCGGAGACGATCACGATGGATCTCCCCACCCTCTGGTTCCTCCTCATCGCCGTCCTCTGGACCGGCTACCTCGTCCTCGAGGGCTTCGACTTCGGCGTCGGCATGCTGCTGCCGGTCCTCGCCCGCCGCCGCGAGGAGCGCGACCAGATGGTCCGCACCTTCGGCCCGGTCTGGGACGGCAACGAGGTCTGGCTGCTCGTCGCCGGCGGCGCGATGTTCGCCGCGTTCCCCAACTGGTACGCGTCGATGTTCAGCGCGATGTACCTGCCGCTGCTGATCCTGCTCGTCTGCCTCATCGTCCGGGTGCTGGCGATCGAGTACCGGCGCAAGGTCGACGACCCGCGCTGGACCGACCGCTGGGACCGCGTGCTGGCGATCTCGTCGCTCGGCGCGCCGCTGATGGCCGCCGTCGGCCTGGCGAACGTCGTCCACGGGATCCCGATGGACGCCGGCCACGACTTCACCGGCACCCTGCTGGACCTGCTGAACCCGTACTCGCTGCTCGGCGGGGTTGCGGTGATCGCGCTCTTCCTGCTCCACGGCGCCACGTTCCTCGGCCTGCGGACGGACGGGGACCTCCGGCCGCGAGCCCGCGCGCTGGCGCTGCGGCTGTGGCCGGTGGCGACGGTCCTCGTGGCAGCGTTCGGCCTCTGGACGCTGCTCGGCGCCAGCGACGTCGCGCGGGGGATCTCGCTCGCCGGCACCGTCGGCGTGCTCCTCGCGGTGGCCGGCCTCGTGGCCACCGGGCTCGCGCTGCGCGCCGACCGCGAGGGCATCGCGTTCGCCGGCACGGCGCTGACGATCGCCGCGGCCGTGATCGTCCTCTTCTCGCAGCTCTGGCCGAACGTCCTGCCCTCGACCGGGGACCCGGCGGGCACGCTGAGCATCGCCGAGACGGCGTCCTCGCCCTACACGCTGAAGGTCATGACCTGGGTCGCGGTGCTCGTCACCCCGGTCGTCCTGCTCTACCAGGGCTGGACGTACTGGGTGTTCCGCCACCGCGTCTCGGCCGAGGGGTTCCCGGCGTCGGTCGGCGGCGACGGGCCGGCCACGAGCCCGGCGACGGGGGACTGACGTGCGCGGTGCTCGCGGCCGGCGCGAGGACGACGTCGCGCAGCTGCTCGGCGGCCGGCGCACGGCGACGGCGCTCGGCCTGGCCGAGGCGGCGCTGACCGTCGCGGTGGCGCTGCTGCTCGCCCACGCCATCGCCCTCGGCGTGGCGGGCGTGCCGGACCCCGACGCGGTGGTCCCGACGCTCGCCGCGCTCGCCGCCGCCTTCCTGCTGCGGGCCGCGACGGGCGCCGCCGCCGAGCTCGCCGGCGCCCGCGCGGGGCGTCGTGCCGTCGCGCGGCTGCGGGCGGCGACCGTCGACGCGGCGCTCGCGAGCGGCGGCAGCGGCGACGTCCGCCCCGGCGCGCTGGCGGCGACGGCGGTCCACGGCGCCGACGCCGTCGGGCGCTACGCGGGGCGCTACCGCCCGGCGCGGATCGTCGGCACCGTCGGTCCGCTGCTGGCGCTCGCCGCCGTCGCGGTCGTCGATCCGCTGAGCGCGGGCCTGCTGGCCGTCGCGCTGCCGATCGGGATCGTCTTCCTCGCGCTCGTCGGTCTGCGCGCGCAAGCGGCCACCGACGAGCGCCACGCCGGGCTGCTCCTGCTCCAGGGGCACCTGCTCGACGTCCTGCGTGGGCTGCCGGTCCTGCGGGCGCACGGTCGCGCCCGGTTCCAGGTCGACCAGGTCCGTGCAGCCGGGGAGGCCTACCGGTCGGGCACCGTCGCCGTGCTGCGGGAGGCGTTCCTGTCGAGCTTCGTGCTCGAGCTCGTCGCGATGCTCGGCACCGCCCTCGTCGCCGTCGCCTGCGGCCTGCGGCTCGCCCAGGGCGCGATGGAGTTCGGTCCTGCCATCGCCGCGCTCGTGCTCGCGCCCGAGGTCTTCGCGCCACTGCGGCGCCTCGGTGCCGAGTTCCACGCCGCCGCCGACGCGGAGCCGGTGCTCCGCGAGCTCGCCGCGGCGGCCGCGCGGCCGGCCACGGTCCCGGTGGGCCGGGGCGTCCAGGAGCTGCGCGACCCCGGCGTCCGCGACCTCGCGCTGCGCGGCGTGACCTGCGCCCCCGGCGACCGCGCGCGGCCGGCGCTGGATCGCGTGGACCTGCGGATCGCCGCCGGCCGGACGACCGCGCTCGTCGGGCCGTCGGGCTCGGGCAAGACGACGCTCCTGCGCCTGCTCGCCGGGCTGCGCGCCCCGGACGCGGGCAGCGTGCGCTGCGGCGGGCGGCCGATCGACGC
>JALRCL010000386.1 GCA_023268575.1 Patulibacter sp. | reverse complement strand
GTCGTGCCGGTGCCGTTGCCGGTCCCGCCGCCCGGGCCCGTCGGGGTGCCGGTGCCCCCGCCCCCGCCGCCGGTCCCGGTGGCCGGCGGACGCAGGACGTCGACGACGGCGCCGCCGATCGACGGCATCTGGCCGGTCGCGGAGATGACGACCGGCGGGCGGCTCAGGGCGCAGACCCCGCCCGCTCCCGGACCGGTCGGCGCGCCGGCGACCTTCACGCCGCCGTCGTCCTTCCAGGCGATCGACCCGCCGTCCTGGGACAGCGACGCGTCCTGGGCGATCCCCTGGGCCGGCAGCTCGCAGAGGCTCGCGCCGTCGGGGGTCCGCTCGGCGAGCGATCCGCTGCCGGTCAGCCGCACGACGACGATCCCGCCGTCCTCGCGCGTCCCGCCGTTCCACTTCTGCGTCTCGATCGCCGCGAGCGCCCCGTTCGCGGCGACGTCGGTCCGCCGCACCTCGTAGCCGGCCTGCAACCCGGCGGAGAGCCACGGCGCGAAGGTCGACCCGAACGGCGCCTCGGACGGCGCCTGGACGAAGACGCCGTTGTCGTCGTTGTGCCGCCGCGTGACGAGCTGGTTGCCGAAGACGCTCGGGCTCTCGAGGTCGCTGATCGCGATGGGCTCCAGACCGGCGGCGGCGCTCGTCACGCCGATGACGTACGAGCCGAAGAAGTAGCTCCCGACGGGGTAGGCCGGGGTTGTCGCCGACACCCCGTAGGCGACGACGGCCCCGTCGGCGCTCAGGTCGAGCCCCACCGGATACGCGTAGGAGAGGTAGCCGTTGCGCTTGGGCAGCGAGCCGTGCGGGCCCTCCGCGCCGTTCGGCTCGACCGTCTGGAACCAGTTGAACGGGGCGGCCTTCCCGTCCTGCCGGCGGACCGCCAGGATCCGGCCGTTGTCGGCGGCCGTGACCTCGCGGAACGCGCCCGCGTCGGCCGGCGCGCTGTCGGGTCCGGCCAGCTGGACCTTGCGCGCGCCGTCGAGCGTCGAGACCCAGAGGGCGCCTCCGTCGAGGTACGCGACCGAGGTGGCCGACGCCGCCGGGGCCGCGACGACGCTGAGCGTGGCGGCGGCACCGAGCGTCAGCGCGGCCTGCGCGCGACGCCGTCGGCGCGTGGATGAGCGGGGGAGTCTCGGGGCCATCCGCGTGGAGATACCGACGATCGCCGCGGACCGCATCGGTGGAACCACGGGGCCTCGCGAGCGACCGTCAGGCGAGCGCCTTCCGGAGTCGCGGCGTCAGGCTGGGGTGAGGACCCGCGCGCCGCGACGTCCGACGACGACGGTGCGCTCCACGTGCGCCGAGAGCGAGCCGTCGGCGGTCGCCATCGTCCAGCCGTCGTCGCGGGTCACGAGCTCGGCGCCGCCGAGGCCGATGATCGGCTCGATCGCGAGCACCAGACCCTCGTGCAGGCGCCCGCGCAGGCGCGGCACGTCGACGTTCGGGACCGACGGGGGCTCGTGCATCGAGCGCCCGACGCCGTGCCCGCCGAGCTCGGGGTAGACGGTGACGCCGGCGGCGCGGCCGATCCGCTCCGTCGTCGCGCCGATGTCGCGCAGCGGCCGGCCGGAGCGCGCCGCGCCGACCGCGCCGCGCAGGCAGCGCTGCGCCGCGGAGAGCAGCCGGGCGGCGTCCGGCGAAGGCCGGCCGACCGGCACCGTGACCGCCGCGTCGGCGCAGTAGCCGTCGAGGATCGGCGTGACGTCGAGCGTCACGAGGTCGCCCTCGCGCACGACGCGCCCGCCCGGGACGCCGTGGACGACCTCCTCGTTGACGCAGATGCAGACGCTGGCCGGGAAGTCGACGAGCGTCATCGGCGCCGACACCGCGCCGGCCCGCCGCAGCTCGCGGGCCGCGAGCGCGTCGAGCTGCCCGGTCGTGATCCCCGGCCGCAGCGCGTCGCGCAGCACGCCGATCGTGTGGGAGACGAGGGCCCCCACGCGCTGCATGCCCGCGAGCTCCTCCGCCTGCTCGATCGTCATCGGACTCAGACCTCGCGCAGGCGGTCCAGCGCCTTGAGCACCTTCGCGTCGTGGTCCTTCGGGGTGATCTTCGGGAAGACCTCCGCGACCACGCCCTCCGGGTCGACGATCACCGTCGTCCGCGAGGCGCCCCAGTACGTGCGCCCGTACATCGACTTCTCGACCCAGGTGCCCCACGCCTCGCAGACGGCGTGGTCCTCGTCGGCGAGCAGCGTGAAGTCCAGCGACTCCTTCTCGGCGAAGCGCGCGACCTTGTCGACCGGGTCCGGCGAGACCCCGACGACCCGCGCGTGACGGCGCGCGTACTCCGCGCGGTGGTCGCGGATCGAGCAGGCCTGGGTCGTGCAGCCGGGCGTCGACGCCTTGGGATAGAAGTAGACGACGACCCAGGTGCCGTGGAGCTCCGAGAGCGTGACGGTGCTGCCGTCGGCGGCGGGCAGGGTGAAGTCGGGGGCCGGCTGGCCGACCTCGGGCAGGGGCATGCGGATCCTTCGCGGTGGCGGGACGGCGGGGCACGTCGGATCCTCGCAAACGCGATGCCCAGGGGCTGCACGACGCGCAGGCGTATCTTCCGCGCGATGTCACCGCAGCTGCGACCGCGCTCGGCGTCCGCCCCGCCGCCCGAGCGCTCGACCTGGGCGCCGTCGCTCGCCGCCCCGGTCCGGTCGTTCCTGCGCGCCGAGACCGGCGGTGCCGTCGCGCTCGCCGTGGCGGCGCTCGTCGCGCTCCTCTGGGCGAACGTCCCATGGCCCGGGCACTACGAGGAGGTCTGGCACACCGAGCTCTCGCTGAGCCTCGGCGGCCACGAGCTCGGCACGGACCTGCGGCACTGGGTCAACGAGGGGCTCAT
>JALRCL010000380.1 GCA_023268575.1 Patulibacter sp. | reverse complement strand
GGTCGGCCTGTCCGTCGACGACCCGCACGACCCGGCCCGCCGCCATCGCCCGCACCGGCTCCCCGAACGCGGGGAAGCGCTCGGGGGCGTCGAGGCCCCGGCCCTCCGGGTCCGGCGCGCCGGGCTGCAGCACGTCGATCGCGTAGGTCTGGCCGTACAGGCGCACGCCGTGGCTGGGGACCTTCGTCCCCGGGCTGTTCAGCGCCCGCCACCGCCCGCGCACGGGCGGGGCGAGGACGAGCGGCTCGCGATCGACGGGCGCCGGGCGCACGGTCGACAGGAGGAACAGCAGCACGGCGACGCCGAGGCCGTACGGCTGAGGAACGCCCAGCGCCTGCGCCGGGATCGACAGGAGGAAGAGGGCGAGCAGCAGCGACTGGTGACGGGAGATGGCGCGACGCATCGGGGAGCCTCCGGGGGACGAGGACGAGCGGGAACGCGCCTGGAAGCCTCGCAGGCGTGTCGCCGCCGCGTCGCCGCTGAGCCGGCCAGAAGGAGGATGACCGGCTCCGACGCGGACTCGTGTCCGATCCGCCGGCGCGTCCCTCGACCGCGCCAACCGCCTCGACTGCCGGCCCGGCCTCGACCCGCCCGACGGCCTCGACCCGCCGGACCGGGCGGACCCGCCTCGACCGCGCCAACGGGCCCGGCCGCCTCGACCCGGCCGACCGCCTCGACCCGCCCAACGGCCTCGACCCGCCCGACGGCCTCCGGGCGGACCCGCCTCGACCGCGCCAACGGGCCCGACCGTCTCGACCCGCTAACCACACCGTCCGCCTCGACCACGCCGTCCGCCTCGACCACGCCGACTGCCTCGACCACGCCGACTGCCTAGTCCGGCCCGTCCGGCCTGACCGGCCTGACCGGCCTGACCGGCCCGTCCGGCCCGACCGCGCCGGCCAGGCCCGACCGCGCTGACCCGCCCGACCGCGCCGACCGCCGCGGGCGGCGGCCCGGCCGCGGCGACGCGCTCAGCGACGCGCGCGCCCGCTGCCGGGCCGGCCCGAGCGGCCGTTGCGGTCCCGCGCGACGACCGTCGCCGTCACGCGCCCGTCGCGGGTCCCGATCCCCGGGACCACCGCGCGGCGGCTGCGCCCCACGATCCGTGCGACGACCCGCTTGGATCGCGCGCCGCGCACCCGCACGAGGTACCCGCGGGCCCCGCCGACGGCGCGCCAGCGGACCGTCGTCGTGGTCGTCGTCGCGGTGACGCGGACGCTGCGCGGCGCGGCCAGCCGCGCGGGCGTCGGGGCGGTGTAGCGGGCCACGACCGTCGTGGACACCGGCACGCCGGCGCGGGAGACCGTCGCGACGATCTCGCGCTTGCCGCCGCGCAGCCCGCCCGGGACGAAGCGGATCGTGCCGCGCGTGCGCGTCGCGCGCCCGAGGACCCCGCCGGCCGAGCCGGTCGCACCGGCGCTGCGCTCGGCGAGCTCGACGACCGCGTCGCCGCGGTCGCGCACGACGTAGCGCAGCTCGCGCCGCCCGCCTCGTCCGCGGAGCGCGCGGACCTGGGCGGTCACGCGGACCGGCTTGACGTCGCGCGCGACGCGGACGCCCCGCAGCGCGGGGGAGCCCTCGCGCGGCAGCACCGTCCACGTGCCCGGCGTCGGGTCGC
The DNA here is from genome assembly GCA_023268575.1 of Patulibacter sp. Lineage (GTDB taxonomy): Bacteria > Actinomycetota > Thermoleophilia > Solirubrobacterales > Solirubrobacteraceae > Patulibacter. The sequence goes on along the minus strand of JALRCL010000380.1, from coordinate 798 downwards.
GCAGGATCACGACCGACCGCTCGGCGGCGGGCAGCGTCATCCGGACCGCGGCGCCGCGCAGGCTGCCGGCGGCGGTGCCGTCGACCGGGACGACCTCGCGGCCGTCGGGGGCCTTCAGCACGACGTCCGGGGTACCGCCGGTGCCGGTGAGCTCGACGTTCTGGACCTTCGTCCCGCTCGCGACGGACACGGTCGTCCCGGCGGGCGCGCCGACCTGGCGCACGCGAGCGCGGGTGCGCGGCTCCTCGAAGTCGCTGAGGTCGCAGCCGCTGAGCGTCGCGCCGAGGTGGACGCCGTCGGGGATCCCCTCGCCGAACCGGTAGCCGCCGGCGATCGATGCGCCGAGCGCGGAGTAGCAGATGCCGACGCCCTTGCTGGAGAGCGCGAACCGCCCGCCGGTCGTCGGCACGCCGGCCACCGACACGCTGGCGGAGGCGGTCGTGCCGAAGGTGCCCTTCGTCCCGTCGATGAAGCCCTGCAGGTCGCCCTTGATCGCGACGACCTTCAGGTCGACGTCGTAGCCGGCCGTCAGGTCGGCGTAGCCGTCGGTCGACGCGCGCACCACGACGTTCGCCATCGGCACGGTGTCGGCGACCTCGCCGGTGCCGCGGAACACGAGCTGGACGGTGTCGCCGAGGACGGTGATCTCGACGTCGCCGCGGACGCCGGCAGCCCTCAGGGCGTCACTTCTTCTCGAGATTCGCCTGGTTGACCCGGACCTCGGTCTTCGCCTTCATGGCACCGAGGTAGGCCGCGAACAGCTCGCGGCCGAGCTGCTCGCCGATCTGAGTGTTGGCG
>JALRCL010000364.1 GCA_023268575.1 Patulibacter sp. | reverse complement strand
TTCGACTGATCGGGAAGGGGGGGGCGGGCCCCAGCCTGCGCGTCGGCCGTCACGCCTCGTGCGGAGGCTCGGCCGGGCGCAGGCGTCCCGCCGTGACCGCTGCCGCTCCCGGGGCGGGCCCCAGCCTGCGCGTCGGCCGTCACGCCTCGTGCGGAGGCTCGGCCGGGCGCAGGCGTCCCGCCGTGACCGCTGCCGCTCCGGGGGAGGGCCTCAGCCTGCGCGTCGGCCGTCACGCCCCGCGGCGACCGCCCCCGGCACGGGGCGGTCGCTCCCGATGGCGGAACCGGCCGATCGGGAGAGGTGGTTCGGCCGTCCGCCGGATCGCGGACCCGGGGCGGGGGTGCGAGGATCGCCGCATGGAGATCGGCATCGGGGTCGGCTACTGGGGGCTGGGCGTCACGAAGGACGACCAGCTCGAGATCGCCCGGCAGGCGGAGGAGCTCGGCTTCGACGCGGTCTGGGTCGCGGAGGCCTACGGCTCGGACGCCGTCTCGGTCCTCGGCCACCTCGCCGCGACGACCTCGCGGGTGAAGCTCGGCAGCGCGATCCTGCAGATCCCGGGCCGCTCGGCCGCGATGACCGCGATGAGCGCGGCGACGCTCGACCAGCTCTCCGATGGCCGGTTCGTCCTCGGGCTCGGCGCGTCGGGCCCGCAGGTCTCCGAGGGCTGGCACGGCGTGCGCTTCGGCCGTCAGCTGGCCCGGACGCGGGACTACGTGAACGTCGTGCGCAAGGCGCTGGCGCGCGAGCGGGTCGAGTACGAGGGGGAGACCCTCACGCTGCCGCTCCCCGACGGCCCCGGCCGGTCGCTGAAGCTCACGATCGCGCCGGCGCAGGAGCGCCTGCCGATCGTCCTCGCGGCGATGGGCCCGAAGAACGTCGCGCTCGCCGGCGAGATCGCCGACGGGTGGCTGCCGACCTTCTTCTCGCCCGAGCACGTCGCCGAGCTCCGGGCGCCGCTGATCGAGGGCGCCGAGAAGGCCGGGCGCGATCCGTCCGCGGTCGCCGTCATCCCGCAGGTCGCCGTCTGCGTCGACGACGACGTCGACGCCGCACGCGACACGATGCGGTTCATCCTCGGCCTCTACATCGGCGGGATGGGCTCGAAGAAGAAGAACTTCTACGTCGAGCTCGTCGAGCGCTACGGCTTCGGCGAGATCGCGCGCGAGATCCAGGACCTCTACCTGTCGGGCCGCAAGGCCGAGGCCGAGGCGGCGCTGCCGGCCGAGCTCATCGACGCCACGTGCATCTGCGGGCCGGCGGACGTCGTCCGGGCCCGGCTCGACGCGTTCCGCGAGGCGGGCGTCGACCAGGTCCTCGCGCTCCCGACGCCGCTGCCGGGCCAGAAGCACGTCGACCAGGTCCGCCGGCTCGCCGAGGTCGCGGTCCCCGCCGCCCGCTAGGCCTTCGACGGCGTCCACGCGGCCTGCGCCGCGTGGATGCCGTGGATGAAGTTGTTCACCTGAAGCTCCGGCTCGGCGGTGAGGTGCAGGTCCGGCATCCGCGTGTAGACCTGCTGGAGCGTCGCCTTGATCATCTCCCGGCCGAGGGCCGAGCCGATGCAGAAGTGCGGGCCGCCGGCGCCGAAGCCGAGGTGCTTGTTCGGGGTGCGGAGGATGTCGAACCTCGACGGGTTCTCGAACACGTCCTCGTCGTAGTTGCCGGAGCAGTACCAGAGGACGAGCTTCTCGCCGGCCTTGATCTCCTGCCCGCCGACCTCGGTGTCCTTGATCGCCGTGCGGCGGAAGTGCTGCACGGGGCTGACGTAGCGGAGGATCTCCTCGACGGCGGTGTCGGACCGGCCCGCCATGTCCTCCTGCAGCAGCGCGAGCTGCGTCGGGTGCTCGTGGAAGAGGCGGAACGCGTGACCGATCGAGTGGCGCGTCGTGTCGTTGGCGGCGGAGCCGAGGAGGGAGAAGAACGCGGCGACCTCCCAGTCCTCCAGCACGCGATCCTCGAACTGCGCGTTGACGACCCAGGAGACGAGGTTCTCCGCCGGGTGCTCGCGGTAGTGGTCCGCGCGCGCCATCGCGATGTCCTGGATCCGCTCGGCCTCCTCGGCGAAGGTCGTGAGGGCGTCGCGACCCAGCGCGCAGTTCGGGTCGTCCCACGCGAGCATCCGCTCGGCGGCCTCCATGATCGTGTACATGTCCTCGCTGCCGGCCTCGACGCCGAAGAAGAACGCGAAGATCCGGCCCGGGAGCTGCTTGGCGTAGAGGTCGACGATGTCGCCCTCGCCGCGCTCGATGATCTCGTCGACGAGGTCCTTCGCGATCCCGTGGATCCAGCCGTCGATCTTGCGGACGTTGCGCGGGGTGAAGGCCTGGGACACGATCCCGCGGACCTGCCGGTGCTCGGCGCCGTCCATCGCCAGGAACGACGTCGTCGCGAGCGTCACGACCTCCGGCATGTCCTCCATGAGGATGCCCTGGCCGCTGATGAAGGTGTCGACGTCGCGCGAGACCTGGCGGCAGTGGTCCCACTTCGTGATCGACCAGAAGCCGGGCGTGTCCTCGTCCGGGGGCAGCAGCGTCGACTCGTAGGCCCGGTGGTAGGCGACCGGGTGCTCGCGGCGGAAGTGCGCGAACGCCTGCTCGCGGACGTCGAACGGCTGCGCCCAGAACGCGCGGGACGCGAGGTCCAGCTCGGGCGACCAGGTCGGGCGGTCGGTCTCGGTCGGCGTGCTCATGGTCCGAGTCTCGTCCCTCGCCCGCGGGGCGACCATCGCCAGGAGGGGAGAGATCCGCGGCCCTTCCGGGAGATCCCTCCGATGAGGGACGGGGCCGGGTCCCGCCCCGAGCATCGCCAGGACGACGGTCTCGGCCGTCGGGATCGTCTCGGCTCGGGGCACCCGTTGGGGGCCGGGTCCCGCCCCGAGCATCGGCAGGACGACGGGCTCGGCCGTCGGGATCGTCCCGGCTCGGGACGCGGTGAGGGCGCGGGACGCCGGCGTCGATCACCCGACCGGGAGACGAGACCCCGCCGTGCGGTCAATGGCACGCGTGCGCGCACGTGGGCGAAGGTGTACCGGAGCCGGGCGGGAGCCCGACCCGGCGCCGACCGACGGGAGAGACCGATGCACCCTGGGGCCTTCGACGCCGACCACCCCGCGATCATCATGGGCCAGAGCGGCGCCACGGTGACCTACGGCGAGCTCGACGCCGCCGCGAACCGGATCTCGCGCTTGCTGCGCAGCCGCGGCCTGGGCGTCGGCGACCACGTCGCGATCCTCGTCGAGAACCGCCCGGAGTTCCTCGAGCTCACCTGGGGCGCCCACTACGCCGGACTCCTCTACACCGCGATCTCCACGCGGCTGACGCCCGACGAGGTGGCCTACATCGTCCGGGACTGCGGGGCGAAGGCGCTCGTCGTCTCCGCGCGCTACGCCGGGACCGCGCAGGTGCTGACGGAGCTCGTGCCCGACGGCGTCGAGCGGTTCTCCGTCGGCGGCGCGATCCCGGGTTGGACGTCGCTGGGGGACGCGCTGGCCGAGCACCCCGCGACGCCGCTGGAGGAGGCCCGGATCGGCGGGCGGGACATGCTCTACTCGTCCGGCACGACCGGGCGCCCGAAGGGGATCAGGCCGCGCGAGGTCGCCGGCGCCCTCGAGGAGACGCCGATCATCATCACGCCGATCCTGAAGGCGAACCTCGGCGTCGGCGTCGACTCGACGTACCTCACGCCGGCCCCGATGTACCACGCCGCGCCGCTGCGGTTCTCGATGGCGATCCACCAGCTCGGCGGGACCGTCGTGATGATGGAGCGGTTCACCGCCGAGGACGCCCTGGAGCTCATCGAGCGCCACGGGGTCACGCACACCCAGATGGTGCCGACGATGTTCGTGCGGATGCTCCGCCTGCCCGAGGAGCAACGCGCCGCCGCCGACGTCTCGTCGCTGAAGGTCGTCATGCACGCCGCCGCGCCGTGCCCGGTCGACGTCAAGCAGCAGATGCTCGACTGGCTCGGCCCGATCATCCACGAGTACTACGCCTCGACCGAGGCCTGCGGCCTCACGTGGGTGACGCCGGACCAGTGGCTCGCGAAGCCGGGCACGGTCGGCAAGGCGATGATCGGCGTGCCGCACGTCGTCGGCGAGGACGGCCACGAGCTGCCGGTGGGCGAGGAGGGCGTCGTCTACTTCTCCGACGGCCCGCCGTTCGAGTACCACAACGCCCCGGAGAAGACGGCCGAGGCGCACGACGAGCGCGGCTGGGCGACCTGCGGCGACATCGGCCGCCTCGACGAGGACGGCTTCCTGTACCTCACCGACCGCAAGTCGTTCATGATCATCACCGGCGGCGTGAACGTGTACCCGCAGGAGGCGGAGGACGTCCTGATCTCCGACCCCGCGGTGATGGACGCCGCGGTCTTCGGCGTTCCGCACCCGGAGTACGGGGAGGAGGTCAAGGCCGTGGTCCAGCCCGTGCGGGCCTTCGACACCGACGAGGGGGAGCAGGCCGAGGCTGAGCGCCTGATCGAGCTCTGCCGCTCGCGGCTCGCCGACCTGAAGTGCCCGCGGTCGATCGACTTCCGCGCCGAGCTGCCGCGGCACGAGACCGGCAAGCTCTACAAGCGGCTGCTCGTCGACGAGTACCGCGAGCGGGTCGCCTCCGCCGCGGCCGCGGCCGGCTGCCCGGTGATGGGCCACAGCGCCTGAGCCCGGCGC
>JALRCL010000345.1 GCA_023268575.1 Patulibacter sp. | reverse complement strand
CGCCGTCCGTCCCGAGGCCGGCCGAGCGGCGACGCCGTGGTGGGGTCCGCGCGCCGGCCCCTCCGCCCGCGACGCCGACGAGCCGGTCCGCGCGGGCCGGGCCGGGTCCGACGTGGGGCCCCGCCCCGGCGCCCGGTACGGTGCGGGCGACCGCACCGACGCGGCCCCGTCGCATGGCCACCCCTCCGCCCCACGACCCCGGCGCCGCGCCGTCGAGCCCCCGGGTCGAGCGCCGTCGCGAGCGGGCGCGGCAGCGGCTCGTCGCCGCCGCGCGCGAGCTCGTCGCCGAGCGCGGCGTCGAGGCCACGACGCTGCGCGACGTCACCGCCCGCGCCGACGTCGGCTTCGCCTCGCTCTACCACCACTTCGCCGACAAGGACGCCCTCGTCGCCGCCGTGTTCGCCGAGGCGCTCGAGGCCGTCGCCGCGGCGGCGATCGGCGCGGCGACGGATCGCGACGACGCCGCGGAGGCGGTCGCCGTGGCGCACCGGTGGTTCATCCGCCTCGCGCACGCCGACCCGCCGCTGGCGCGGCTCGTCGTCCAGCTCGACGGCGTGGAGGCGCTGTTCGCCCGCCAGCTCGCCCACCACGCGCGACCGGTGTTCGAGCGCGGGATCGCCGACGGGCGACTGGCGATCGACGATCTCGACACGATGCTCGCCTTCACGATGGGCGGGACGCTCGGCGTGCTGCGCTCCGCGCTCGCCGGCGAGCTCGACGAGGAGGTCGGCGAGCGCAGCGCCACCGTGCTCCTGCGCGCCGCAGGCGTCCCCCAGGCGGAGGCGCGCGAGATCGCCGCCCGCCCCCTGCCGCGGATCGACGGCGCGCGCGCCGCGGGCTGAGCGGCCGCGGTCGCCCGCCGCGGGCGGTCGCGGGTCGCGCGCCGGCCGGCTGCTCCCACGACCGCGCGATCCCGCGGCGCGGCCGTCCCGCGCCCCGGGCCGACGCGCGCGGGCCCGGCGTGGAGCCCGCCGGCCCTCCCGCCTGCTGAACCGGCCGCGCCGTCGGCGAAATGAATGTCTGTTCATTCGGGAGCGGATGCTCTATAAGTGACGGAACGCACCTTGTGATCGGAGCACCCCGTGGCCCTCGTCAACTCGATCGACCCCGACCTCGCCCGCCGGCGCCTGGAGCCCTGGCTCGCGGCGCGCCTCGGGGTCCCCGCCGTGACCGTCTCCGACGTCGTCGTCCCCCGCGCCAGCGGCGTCTCGAACGAGACGGTCCTGCTCGACGCGACGTGGGAGCAGGACGGCGCCGTCCGACGCCGGAGCCTCGTGGTCCGCGTCGCGCCGCCCGCCGGCACGGGCGTCACGCCGACGACCTACGACCTCGGGACGGAGCTCGCCGTCCTGCGGGCGCTCCGGGGGAGCGCCGTCGCGGTGCCCGAGGCGCTCTGGCACGAGCCGGACCCCGCGCTGCTCGGCGGCGCGTTCCTCGTGCTCGAGCGTCTGCCGGGCCGGACCCTCGCCGACGACCCGCCGTTCACCGTCGAGGGCTGGATCCACGAGCTCGCCCCCGCGCGCCGACGCGCGCTCGACGACGCCGCCCTCGGCGCGCTCGTCGCCGTCCACGCGACCGACCCGGCCCGCCTGGCGGGCGTGCCGGGGCTGCTGCGCACCGTCGAGGAGCGGGTCGCGCTCTTCGAGGCGTTCTATACGCGGGTCGCCGGCACGGAGCGCGTGCCGACGATCGAGGCGGGCTTCGCGTGGCTGCGCGAGCACCGGCCCGACGAGCCCGACGAGCCCGGCGTCAGCTGGGGCGACGCGCGGCCCGGCAACCTCCTCCTCACCGAGGACGGCGCGGTCGCGGGCGTCCTGGACTGGGAGATGGTCGGCCTCGGCGCGCCCGAGCTCGACCTCGGCTGGTGGCTCTTCTTCCTGCGCCACCACACCGATGGCATCGGTGTCCGGCTGCCCGAGGGCCTGCGTGACCGCGACGCGACGATCGCCCGCTACGAGGAGCTCGCAGCGCGGGCCGTCGACCGCGACGCCCTCGCCTTCCACGAGGCGTTCGCGGCCCTGCGCGCGGCCGTGATGATGGTCCGCGCCGCGCAGCTCATGACCGACGCCGGGCTCCTGCCGCCCGGCAACGGCATGGCCGCCAACAACCTCATGCTGCAGCTGTTCTGCGCGCTGGCCGGGATGCCGGCGCCCGACGGCGACGGCGTCCACTTCATCGGCAACCGCTGACCGAGGACCCCATGACCGAGCAGCAGATCCCCGAGGTCGTCGAGCACGACGACCGCTCCGAGCTGGCCCACGACTCCGACGGCACGACCTGGTGGCAGGAGAGCGTCGTCGTCGCCTGGCACGACGACGACGCCGGCCTCGGCGGCATCGTCCGGATCGGGCACGAGCCCCACTTCGAGGGCGGCATCGCCGTCGTCACCGGGGGCGTCGTGACCGACGGCGGCACGAGCTTCCGCCGCAACGCCGCCGCCCCGCTGACCGACGCCGACCGCCTCGACCTCGGGTTCGGCGGCCTCGGCGGCGCGTGGCGGATCGAGTACGACGGCCGCGCGCGGCTGCGGGCGCAGGAGGAGGGGCTGGAGGTCGACCTCGTGGTGGACGACTTCTACCCCCGGGTCGACTTCTTCCCCAAGAGCGCCGGATCGCTCGTGGACGAGTTCGCCAGCAACCACTTCGAGACGTCCGGGCGGATCACCGGCACCGTCGTGCTGGACGGGCGGGAGCACGCGATCGACGGCCTCTGCCACCGCGACCACAGCTGGGGCGTCCGGCGGTGGGAGACGATCCTCAACCACCGCTGGACCCCGGTCGTCTTCGGTCCCGACCTGAGCCTCGGCACCATCGTCTGGCACGCGGTCGACGGATCGCTCGGCGGCTACGGCTACGTCGTGCGCGACGGCGTCGTGACCCGCACGAGCGACGTCCACGTCGGGGTCCGGATCGAGGCGGACGGCATCACCGCCCGGACCGGGACGGCGACGCTCGTGCTGCCCGACGGCGAGCGGCTCGCCGTCGACCTCCGCGCCGGCGAGGGACTCCTCAACGAGCACCACGACGTCGCGTGGATCGACGCGATCGGCCGGGCCGAGCTCGACGGGCGGATCGGGTTCGGCGACCTCGAGATCTCGACGAACCCCCGCGCCGGGCGCGGCCCGATCACGACCTACCTCGGCGGTCGCACCGACGAGGGGCTGCGGCGCGCCGCCTCTGCCCCGGTCTGACCCCGGGGGCCGCGAGGCTCAGGTGGCCAGCCGGACGGCCCGGTCGGCGAGCGCCTGCTCCTCCGCGCGGTGCGCGACGAGCAGCGCGCCGCGCCCCGGCACGACGTCGAGCACCGCCCGCAGCGCCGCGACCGCGTCCGCCGCGGGCAGGTGGCTCGCCGGCTCGTCGAGCACGACGGTCCGCTGCGGTGCGAGGACCGCGCGGGCCAGGCCGATCCGTTGCCGCTCGCCGCCCGAGCAGCGCGCGCCGCGCTCGCCGAGCGCCGTGTCGAGCCCGTCGCGCAGCCCGGCGAGCCACGGCCCCGCCCCGACCGCCTCCAGCGCCCGGCACAGCGCGTCGTCCCCGGCGTCGGGGGCCGCGAGCAGGAGGTTCGCCCGGAGCGTCGCGTCGAAGAGGTACGGCTCCTGGGGCACGTGCAGGACGAGGCGCCGCAGCGCCGACTCGTCGACCTCGCGCAGGTCGACGCCGCCGACCGTCGCGACCCCGGCGAGGGCCTCCGGCTCGAGGAAGCCCACGAGCAGGTCGCCGACGGTGCTCTTGCCGGCGCCGCTCGGGCCGATCAGCGCGACGCGCTCGCCGGCGCCGATCGTCAGGTCGAGACCGGCGACGATCGTCCGGCCGGCGCGGCTGATCGTCACGTCGCGCAGGACGACGGCGTCGCCTGCCGGGGCGGCGCCCGCCGCGGGATCGGTCGTCCGCAGGAGCGCGCCGACGCGCGCAACGGCCTCCGCCGTGGCGTGGAGCTCGCGCCCGGCCGCCGGCACGCCCGCCAGGACCTCGCCGAGGCCGAGGAGCAGCAGGGCCAGCAGGCCGGTGAGGACCGGATCCAGCGTGCCCTGCTCGACGGCCCGCAGGGCGACGGCGAGCATCGCGACGACGCCGAGCCCCACGAGCGCGCTGGCGGCAGCGCCGGTCAGGACGGTCGCCCGGTGCTCGCGGTCCTCCGCGCGGCCGAGCGCTGAGGCCTCCGCCGCCACGAGCGCGCGTCGGGCATCGCCGGCGCCGTGCGCCACGAGCTCCTCCGCGGCGTCGAGCGTCGCCGCGAGGTCGCGCACCATCGCCGTGCGGCGCGCGGCACGGACCGGCGCCAGGCGGGCCGCGGCCATCTGGGCGAGCAGCGGGACGAGCACCCCGACGACCAGCGCGGTGCCGAGCACGACGATCGCCGCCGCCGGCAGCAGCAGCCCGGCGACGACCACCGCGGGCACGGTCACGAGCACGGCGGCGGCCAGCGGCGCGATCGACCGCAGGAACGCGTCCTGCACCCCGTCGACGTCGGCGACCACGGCGTCGGCGACGGCGCTCGCGTCGCGCCCCCGGCCGGAGCGCGCGGGCAGCAGCGCCGCGAAGAGCGAGCCGCGCAGCCGCGCCAACGTGCGCAGGACCGCGTC
>JALRCL010000301.1 GCA_023268575.1 Patulibacter sp. | reverse complement strand
GGTTGAATATTTTGGCGAACTATTGGAAGGTTTTGCATTTTCAAAATTTGGCTGGGTCCAAAGTTATGGCAGTCGATGCACTCCTCCGGGTCGATGTACAGCTGGTCGGCGGCGTCGTAGCCGTCCTCGTCCGGCGTGGGGTGGATGCAGTCGACCGGGCAGACCTCGGTGCAGCTGGCGTCCTTCGTGCCGATGCACGACTCCGTGATGACGTAGGCCACTGGTCGTCCTCCTCGAGTTTGCTCTGACGTTGTGTCTGGACAGTATGTCCTGTCAGGCGCGGCTGCGCGAGCGCGGATCTTCGCACCGTGGAACGGGTGGTTGTCGGCCGCCGTCCCGTTGACGGCGTGTCCGGTCATCCCGTACGGTCGCGGCGCACGCCTGCCAGCAGCCACACGAGGAGCACGGTGCGACGACTCAACGCCTTCGACGCGCAGTTCCTTGCTGCCGAGTCGGGCAACACCCACGGCCACTACTGCGGACTGATCGTCTGCGGTCCCCGCGAGGACGGCTCGTCGATCACCCGCGAGGACGTCGTCGCGCTCGTGGCCGAGCGGATCGACCGCCTGCCCGTGCTGCGGTGGCGCGTCGCCCCGGCGCCGCTGGGGATCGCGCACCCGGTGGTCGTGGACGGCCCGGTGGAGATCGGCGAGCACGTCACCGAGGAGCGGCTCGAGGCGCCGGCCGACGGTCGCGCCGTCGCCGGCGTGATCGAGCGGATGCTCGTCGAGCGGATGGATCGCTCCCGGCCGCTGTGGGAGCTCCGGGTCGTTCACGGCCTCGCGGAGGGCCGGACGGCGATCGTCGCGGCGCTGCACCACGCCGTGGCCGACGGGCTCTCCGCGGGATACGTCTTCGCGACGCTGCAGGACCCCGCGCCGCCGGTGCCCGACCACCCGCCCGGCGAGGTCGTCCCCCGCACGGCCCCGGGACGCCCCGCGCTGCTCGCCGGTGCGGTGGCGTCCGCCGTGACCCATCCGGTGGGCGCGCTGCGGCGGGCCCGGCGCACGCTCGCCAACCTCGACCAGACCCCGACGCTGCGGAGCTTCCCCGGCGTTCGCGCACTGAGCCTCGGCGCCCGCCGCCGCGCCGGTCGCGACGGCGCGAGCAGCGAGTACGTCCAGGCTCCGCGCACCCGGCTCAACGGCCCGCTGAGCCCCGAGCGGCGGGTCGCGTTCGAGACCTTCCCGTTCGCCGAGATCCGACGGATCAAGGCCGCGCACGGGGTGACGATCAACGACGTCGTCGTGGCGCTCATCGCCGGCGCCCTTCGACGGCGCCTGTCGGCCACCGGCGACCTGCCCGACGAACCGCTCGTGGCCTTCATCCCCGTCTCGGTCCGCCCGCTGGAGGAGCTCACGGCGTTCGGCAACCAGTTTTCGTCGTTCATCGTGCCGCTGCCCACGGACCGCGCGACGGCCCTGGAGCGCCTGCGCGGCGCGCACGAGGCGATGGCGCAGGCGAAGGCGCGCCATCGCGACGTCCCGGACACGCTGCTCCCGGACGCCAACGGCCTGATCCCGCCGGTCCTCTTCGGGCCGGTGTCCTCGGCGGCCGTGCGCCTGCTCGGGTCCGGCGCGCTGGCGCCGCCGATGAACCTCCTGCTCTCGAACGTCCCGGGTCCGCCGAAGCCGCTCAGCATGGCCGGCGCCCCGGTGATCGCGCAGCTGCCGATGAGCCTCGTCCTCGACGGCGTGGGGCTGAACATCACGGCCGTGAGCTACGCCCAGGACCTCGCGGTCGGCGCGGTGGCCGACGCGGAGGCGCTGCCCGACGCGTGGGACCTCATGACGGACCTGCAGACGGAGCTCGACGAGCTCTCGGCGACCGCCGACGCCGCCGCCGATCAGGGCTGAGCCGGACCGGCCGCGACGCTCGCCGCGGCCGGCTGCGGCGAGCACGACGGTCAGGCGACCGCGTCGAGCGACTCCAGGTCGACCATCGCCTGACCGGTGCGGCGGATGAGGGTCCGCACGTGGTCCTCGGGCTGCAGCGCGTTCACCTTGCCCACGAGCAGGGTGTACGTCCAGAAGATGAAGCCGTGGAACATCTGCTGCCGGTACGCGAGCCACGCGTCCTCGAACGGCGGCGCCGGTGCGCCGCGGCCGGCGAGCTCCTCGAGGTAGAGCGCCAGGAGCTCGCGCTCCCAAGCCCGGCGGTCGTCGATGTCGAAGCCGGCGCTGAACGCGTAGGCCACGTCGAGGGCCCAGTTGCCCATCGCGCAGCTCTGCCAGTCGTAGAGGTTCAGCGAGCCGTCGGCCAGCCGGAACCAGTTCCCGGGGTGGACGTCCTGGTGCAGGAGCGTCCGCGGACCGGCGGCGTTGATCTCGAGCGAGCGCATGAAGGCGCCACGGATCTCGCCCTTTCGCGCGACGAGCTCGGCGGGCACCTCGTCGCGGGCGAAGCGGAACGCGAGCAGCGCGCCCCGGTCGAAGCCGGTCTTCTCGTTGAAGTTCCGTTGCCAGGAGTGGGTGTCCGGCAGCGTCCACTCGCCGGCCAGTCGCGGGTCCTCCCACAGGCCCCCGTGGTAGCGGGCCATCTCCCGCACCATGCTCTCCGCGCCCGCGCGGTCGACGTAGGTGGCGGCGTTGCCGAACGTCGCCCCGCGCGTGGTGACGATGTCCTCGATGAGCACCATCGAGCGGCAGGTGCGCGGATCCCAGGCTCCGAAGTACCCGGCGGGCGCTCCCAGCTCGAGCTGCGGCCGGATCCGGTCGTAGAAGAGCGCCTCGGCCCCCGCGGCGCCGGTCACCCCGATCAGCAGCCGGTTCACGAGGCTCGGCGTCGACTTCGAGTAGACCGCGGTCGGCAGGCCGGCGGCCGTCCCCGCGTCGTCGTATGACACGGAGATCGCGCGCCGCGAGCTCGTGCCGTCGGAGCCCGAGCCGAGCGCGAAGCCGGTCACGTGCGCCTCGGGGTGGCGTCGGCAGAGCGCGGACGTGAGCCATGCCGTCGTGAGCTGGTCGACGGTCGGCGGGACCTCCCCGGGGCGGGCCGGGCGTCGGCCGCGGACGCGCTCGCTCGCGACGGTCGCGGTCACCCGGCCGATCGACCCCGCGAACGCCAGTTGCTGTCCCAGACCCATCGCTCCTCCTCGAGCAGTCGCTGCCGAACGATCCCAATCCTAGACACGTTGTTCGGTTAAGGTGTTCGGAGTCAGGATCCGAACGGCGCTGCGAGCGGCCCGCCGCCCGTGCGCACCACGCGCCGCGTGCCGCGGCGCCCGAGGAGGAACGCCCCATGGCTCCCGTCGACACCATCGGCATCGACTCGCCCGTCAACGCGACCGGTCAGCTCGTGTCGGTGGTCCTCACCTTCTCGCTGGCGCTCGCGGCGATCGTCTACGTCGTCCTCCTCTGGCGCCGGGAGCGGATCGCCTGGCCGCTGTTCGTCCTCGCGGCCGGCACCCTGACGTGCCTCATGGAGCCGCTGTTCGACCACCTCTACGGCCTGTGGTTCCGGGAGGAGGGCGCGTGGGCGCTCTACGAGACCTTCGGCAGCCACCAGCCGATCTGGGTCCCGGCGGCCTACACGGCCTTCTACGGCGGGGCCGCGGTGCTCGTCGCCCGCACGCTCCAGCGCAGCCCGACGATGCGGACGGTCTGGCGGATGTACTTCGGGATCGCCGCCATGGCGATCGCCGCCGAGATGGCCTACGTGTCGGTCCTCGGCGTCTACGAGTACCAGGACAGCCAGCCGTTCGTGGTGGCCGGCTACCCCGTCTTCCTCGGCTTCACGAACGCGATGTCCGCGCTCGTGGCGGGCATGATCGCCTCGCGCCTGGCGCCCCGGCTGCGCGGCGCGAACCTCCTCGCGCTGCTGGCGGTCACGCCAGCGGCGTTCGCCGCCGGCCTCTTCGGCACGGGGATCCTCTACCTGTCGGTGCGGCACTCCGTCGACGACCCGTCCATGGTCCTCGTCTCGCTGGGCGCGCTCACCGCCGTCGGCGGGATCGCGTCGACGGTGCGACTGCTCGGCAAGCACGTCGTCGTGGGCGAGCCGCTGCCGGCGCCGACCGGTGCCGTGCCGGGTGCGCCGCGCGCGGAGCCCGCGGCCGCGACGGGCCGCGAGCGGGCGCTCGCCTGACCCGCCTCGGGGTGCTCAGCGCTGGGGGCCGAGCAGGCGGGCGACGGCCTCGGCTCGGTTCGACACGCCGAGCTTGCGCAGGATGCTCGACACGTGGCTCTTCACCGTCTCGGGGGAGAGGATCAGTGCGTCGGCGATCTCGCGGTTGGCGCGGCCCTGGACGAGGAGCTCGGCCACGCGCCGCTCGCGCGTCGTGAGCGGCCACTCCTCGGCGTCCGCCAGCACGGGCTGCCCGGCCTCCGGGAACGTCCAGCCGAAGCCATGGTCCTCGGGCAGGGAGACCGGGGCGTCGGCGATCTCCTGCGCGAGTGCGAGCAGCGTCGTCGAGCTCCGGCGCATCTCGGCGCGCATCTCGGCGGCGCGCATCCGGATGACGACGATCTCCATCGCCGCGGCCACCGCCATCCCGTACGCGACGAGCAGACGGTGCTCGTCGAGGGCCAGCGGGCGGGCGCGCAGTCCGGCGAGCAGGGCGACCGCACGCTCCTCGGGGGCGAGGGGCGCGATCGCGCAGCCCCCGGGGCCGACGGCGTCCCCGAGCGTGGTGGGGAGCTCGAGCACGCGCGGGTGCAACGCGCTCTCGGGCCGGCGCACGACCTCGGCCTCCCGCGTTCCCGGCCGCAGGCGCAGCCCGTCGGCGAAGCGTCGTCGCAGCCGCTCGCTCTCGGCATGGCGCAGGACCCCGGTCGCGCTCGTCGTGATGCGGTCGCCGTCGACCCGCAGCGCCAGGCAGGCGTCGAGGCCCATCCGCACGCGAACCTCCTCGACCGATCGCACGAGCATCTCGGAGACGTCGGAGGCCGTCTTCACCCGCCGGTGCACCTGGACGATCGCGCCGAGGACGTCGATCGGCTCGCTCGGTGCGGTCATGCGCGGCCATCCTCACACACGGCCGAGCGGCGGTGTCGTGCGCGTTGTCTGGACTCGGCGTACGAAAATGGCTAGGCTGGCGCCCGCCCGCCCGGTCGATGCCCCGTCAGACGCCGGCCGGAGGCCCCGCGCCAAGGCGCCCAGCCGTCGCGCGAGAGGAGCGCACCATGACCCCAGAGCTCGTGTCCCGGGACCTTCCAGCGACCGACATCGTCGCCCGACTCCGCTCGGCGCTCGCCGCCGCCGTGGCCGAGCGCGGTCCGACGGTCGAGCGCCTCGCGCACGCCCGGACGAGCGTCGCGTTCCGCGTCGCCGGCGCGCCCGACGCGGTGACGCTCGACCTCGGGCGCGACCCGGTCGTCGTCGAGGACGGCGACCACGCCGAGATCGTCCTCGATCTCCGTCCGCAGGACGCGCTGGCCTTCACCGACGGCGCGCTCGCGCTCGCCGGGTCGATCATCACCGGCGACGTCGAGCATCGGGGGCCGGTCCGGGGCTACATGGAGGTCGACCCGATCCTCCGCGAGCTGCTGCGTCGCCGCAGCGGGCACGCGGGCGAGGACGCCCGCCGCTCGTCCTGCCCGTCGCGGATCGCGCCCGAGCTCCTGGCGATCGAGAGCCGCGGCCTGCAGAAGAGCTTCGGGCGCAACCGCGTCCTGGCCGGCCTCGACGTGCAGATCCCCGAGGGCATGATCTCCGTCGTGCTCGGGCCGTCGGGCACCGGCAAGAGCGTGCTGCTGCAGCACGTCCTGGGCCTGCTGCGTCCCGACGCGGGCGAGGTCCTCATCCGCGGGCGAGCGCTCAGCGGCATGAGCCGCTCCGAGGTGATGGCGCTGCGCCGCGAGATCGGCGTCATGTTCCAGGACGGCGCGCTCTTCAGCGCGATGAACATCTACGACAACGCGGCGTTCCCGCTGCGCCAGCACACCGATCTCTCCGAGCCGGAGATCGAGGAGATCGTCATGCACCACCTGACGAGCGTCGGGCTGGGCGGGGCGACGGATCGGATGCCGAACGAGCTCTCGGGTGGGATGCGCAAGCGCGCCGGCCTCGCCCGCGCGCTCGTCCTCAACGCCGGGATCGTCCTCTGCGACGAGCCGGACTCCGGCCTGGACCCGGTTCGCACCGCGTTGCTCGGGGAGCTCCTCGTCGAGCAGCACGCCGAGCACGGCGGCACGATGGTCGTCGTGACGCACAACATCATGCTGGCGCGGCTGCTGGCCGACCACATGACGATCGTCTGGCGCGGTCGCGTCCTGGAGAGCGGCCTGGCGCAGGACGTCCTGGAGTCCGACACGCCGTTCGTGCAGCAGTTCCTCGCGGGCGCCTCCGAAGGCCCCCTCGGCATGGACGCCTGAGCCGCGGGTTCCTCCCGGGTCGCGGCACCCGCGACCGGGAGAAGCGGCCGACCGCCCCGGGCGCCCGCCCGGCACGTCGGCGGCCAGCCTGCCCGAGGCGGGTCGGACATCCCTGGTCGACCTGCCTGGACGGACTGTCGAGACATTCACCTGGATGGGGGAGTCCTTTCCCCCATGACAACGATGCGATGGTCACACTGTCCGGCCACGATGTGCGCGTGGAGGGAGGAGTCCAGTCGGGCCCGCGCCGCCGTGCGCCTTCGGCCGAACCAGCCTTGACCCCGGTCGAGGCCTTCGCGGGATCGGGGGTCTACGAGTCGCTGAAGACCGCGCGCGACACGTTCCTGCTCGCGCCGCGGACGTTGCGCCTCGCGATGCGGCCGCCGATCAGGTGGGTGCCGGACGCCGTCATCGAGGCGAACGTCAACATCCGCCGCTGCCTCATCCCGCTGACGATCTCGCAGGCGATCTGGATCGCCGGATTCGGGATCCTGAACTTCGGGGAGGTCGCCTACACCCTCGGCGTCGCGGACCGCGCGCCGGGCGGCGTGTTCGTCGGCTTCACCCGCGAGGTCTCGACCTGGATCACGATGATGATCCTCGCCGGCATCGCCGGCTCCGCCCTCGCGGCCGACATCGGCGCCCGGAAGATTCGCGAGGAGCTCGACGCGATGGCCGTGCTCGGCGTCGACACGATGCGCACGCTGATCGTGCCGCGCGTGATGGGCATGGTCTACGCGGCGCTCGTGCTCGGACTGATCGGCCTGCTCGTCCCGATCGCGACGTACTACGTCTTCACGCCGGCGTTCCTGGAGTACACGCCGTCGGTCTACCGCGAGTCCTGGTACCTGAACATCCAGGCGCTCGATCTCCTCTCGACGTTCTTCAAGCACGCCCTGATGGGCTTCTTCATCGCGATGGTCGCCTGCCACCGCGGCCTGGCGACGAAGGGCGGCGCCGAGGGCGTCGGGATCGCGGTCACCCAGACCGTGGTCGTCTCGTTCTTCGGGATCTGGATGTTCAACTCGGTGTTCAACATCGGGTTCCTCACGATCTTCCCCGACCTCCTCGTGCTCAAGGGCTGATGGCCGCTCCGCCCCCCACCGTCGCCGCGTCCGCCGGGACCGGCGAGGGCGAGCCCGAGCTCGTCCCCCCGCGCAAGAGCCACAGCGGCTTCTTCCACGAGGTCGGCGAGCTCGCCGTCTTCTCGGGGCACGCGCTCGTCGCCACCGCGCTCACGCCGCGCTACTTCTCGGAGGTCCTCGGGCTGACCGCTCGGATCATCAAGCGGACGAGCTTCCTGCTGCTCGCGATGAACGTCTTCCTCGGGTTCAGCGTCGCGAGCTTCGGCTTCTTCTTCCTGCGCACGATCGGCGCCGGTGACTTCGTCGGCGTCTTCACCGGCCTGCTGACGCAGCGCCAGGTCTCGATGACGATGTTCGGCTACGTCCTCAGCGCGAGCATCTGCTGTGCGATGACCGCCGAGATCGGGGCGGCGAAGATCCAACAGGAGATCGACGCGTACGAGTCGACCGGCGTGGACCCGATGCAGCTCATCGTCGGCGTCCGGGTCCTCGCGGCGATGCTCTTCGTCCCGCTGGCGACGGTCATCAGCCTCATCGGCCAGAACCTCGGCAACTACCTCGACATCGTCGTGGTGCTGCAGGGCAACGGCTCGCGGCAGTTCCTCGACGTGACGTTCAGCGTCCAGAGCGTGATCGGCCAGTTCTACACGCTGATCACGTTCTTCTTCATGACGCTGCCGTGCGTCCTGGTGGCGACCTTCTACGGCATGCGCGCCAGCGGCGGACCCGCCGACGTCGGGCGGGCCGTGGCGAAGTCGCTGATGATCAACCTCGTCCTGGTCCACGTGATCTCGGCGTTCTTCGGGGTCTTCTTCTACGGCCGCAACCTCAACATCCCGATCGGCGACTGATGCGCTCGCGCCACATCGCCAGGATCGTTGCCGGGGCGGCCCTCGTCGTCGCCGCGGCGATCGCCGCCGTCGTGCTGCTGGGCCGGGACGACGACCGCGGGCACGTGCTCCACGCCACCCTCCCCGAGGCGGCCAACGTCATCGAGGGGCAGGAGGTCCGCGCCGGTGGCAAGGTCATCGGGACCGTCGACGGGATGGAGGCCGTCCAGCGCGGCCGCGCCGCCCGCGTCACGCTGCGGATCACCGACGAGGACGTGTGGCCGCTCCCGCGCGGCACGACGTTCACCGTCCGCTGGGGCGGGACGGCCACCTTCTACAACCGCCACGTGCTCGTGAAGCCGGGGCCACGGAACGCCGCGTCGCTCCCCGACGGCGGCACGATCCCGGCGAGGGACTTCCGCGTCCCGGTCGAGTTCGATCAGCTGCTGTCGAACTTCGACTCCGGGGTCCGCCGCGACCTCAAGGGCATGGTCGACCGGTCGGGTCCCGCGCTGCAGGCCAGCCGCCGCGGCCTCGCGGGCACGCTCGACCGCGCCCCCGGCGCGCTCGATCAGGGCCAGGCGCTGCTGCGCGAGCTGACCGCCGAGCGCGGGTCCCTCGACGCGACGATCCGCAGCGCCGACCGGGTGATCGGCGCCGTCAAGCGCGCGAACCCGGGAATCTCGCCGCTCATCGAGAGCGCTGCGTCGACCTTCTCGGCGATCGCCGACCGTTCCGGGGAGCTCGAGCGCACCGTGGCGGGCCTGCCGCCGGCGTTGCGCCAGGTGCGCGACACGCTCCCGCGCGCCGACCGGACGCTGAACGCGGTCCGCGACCTGGCCGCCGACATCCGCCCCGGAGTCCGCGAGCTGCGGGCCGTTGCGACGCCGATCGACGCGACGCTCGCGTCCCTGCAGCGGGTGACGCCCGACGCGCGCCGCACGCTGCGCACCGTCCGCACGCGGGGCGACGGCATCACGGCGTTCGCGTCGCGCCTGACGACCCTCGCGCCGCAGCTGTCGCGGACCGCGGACGAGGCGATCACGGCCGTGAAGTGCGTCCGCCCGTGGACGCCCGAGATCGTCGCGCTCGCCCTGAACTGGGGCGACTTCATGTCCTGGAGCGACGGCAAGGACAAGATCCTGCGCGCCCAGATCCAGAACTTCCTCCCGGCTCCGTCGAACTCGATGACCTACACGCCGGCCGAGGCGAAGAAGGTCTTCCCGCAGATGCGCTACGGCTTCCCGCGGCCACCCGGGTACAACGCGGGCCAGCCGTGGTTCATCGACGAGTGCGGCGCGGGCAAGGACGCGATCGACCCGTCGAAGGACCAGGAGGCGAAGGTCGCGTCCAGCGCCTTCGGCGGCAAGGAGGCGAAGCGATGAGGACCGGGATGCTGCTGCGCCTCGCGCTCGGGGCGGTCGTCGTCCTGCTCGCCGCGCTCGTCCTGACGGGTGGCGAGGACCCGTACGTCGTCGATGTCCGGATGGCGAACGCCAACGGGTTGCGGGACGGGTCGCCGGTGACCATCGGCGGCGTGAAGATCGGCAAGGTCAGGATGGAGGTCGATCCGGCGAGGGACGATGTCATCGCGCACCTCGAGATCGACCCCGACAAGGGGCCGGTCGGCCGCGACGTCAAGGCGGTCATCGCCGCCCAGAACCTGCTTGGGCAGAAGCAGATCGAACTGCAGCCCGGCGACACGGCCGATCCCGCGCCGGACGGCTACGCCATCACGGAGCGTCGGGTCACCCAGGCGACCGACCTCGATCGCGTGCTCAGCGTGCTGGACGGCAACACCCGCGCGCGGCTGGCGATCTTCGTCAACGAGTTCGGCGCCGCCGTCACCGGGCGCAAGGCCGACTTCCACCGGATCCTCCAGGAGCTCCAGCCCGCGATCGCCCAGGGCACGAACCTCGTCGCCGAGCTCGCCGACGACAACGCGCAGCTCGGCCGGGCGCTCGAGTCGGCGGACCGCTTCGTCGCCGAGGCCACCGATCGCCGCGGCGACGTCACCCGCGCGATCGACCGGTTCGGCCAGGCCGCCACCGCGGGCGCCCAGCGCCGGGCGGAGCTGCGGGCGACGCTCGCCGGCGCGCCCGCGGCGCTCGGCACGCTCCAGCGCCTGCTGGGCGAGCTCGAGCGCACGACGACGCCGCTGCGTGGCGCCGCCCAGCAGGTGCGGGCCTCCGCCCAGCCGCTGCGCGGGGTGCTGGTCCAGCTCGAGCCGTTCCGCGCGAGCGCCGCTCCCGCGCTGAGGACGGCC
>JALRCL010000251.1 GCA_023268575.1 Patulibacter sp. | reverse complement strand
AGCCGTCCTCCTCCGACAGCACGCGCCCGCTGCCGTTGGCGTCCTCGCCGACGATCGGGCCGCCGACGAGGTGGTGCAGCGCCTCGAGCGCCGCGAGCCGACCATCGGCGTCGGCGGCCTTCCAGTCGTCGCAGTCGTAGGTCGACATCGCGCGGGCGTCGAGCCCGTTGGGTCCGGCGCCCGAGACGGGGGGCGCGCTCGCGCCGTCGTCGCCCCCGCAGCCGGCGACCGCGAGGCCGCCGGCGCAGAGCAGCGCGGCGAGCGCGCGGCGACGGCGCCCGGCGTCATCGCGACCGCGTCCCCGCCCGGTACCGGGTGCAGATCGGGGCCGACGGGCGGTCGCCGCAGAAGTCGGCGAACAGCCCGGCGTAGGCCGACTGCGCCTTCGTCGAGGCGGCGGAGCGGACGCCGGCGCGCAGCGACGGCTTCGACGGGTCGCGGAACCACTGGCACTGCGCGGGGTCGAAGTTCCGCGTCTCGAACGACACGAGGCAGGAGAGCAGCTCGCCCTCGTTGCCGACGTCCCCGAGGCCGATGCTCGAGCCCGGGTCGGTGCCGTCGCTGCAGTTCGGCAGGATCGCCGGGCTCGTCACGAGCGACCCGCCGAGCGTCGTGTTGCGGAACCAGCAGTTGCCGGTCGTGGCCGGGAAGCTGTCCCACCAGAAGTCCTGGCCGTTGGGCTGCCGCGCGCCGCTGGGCGCCACGCCCATGATGTTGTCGTAGATGCGGTTGCGGTGCGAGGTCGAGAGCTTCGCGGTGTTGCAGTTCGCCTGGACGTTGTTCGTCGTCGGACCGCAGACGAGGACGTCCGGGACCGCGAAGAGCATCACGCCGCGGCGCCAGTTGTCGTAGAAGCGGTTGTTGCGGATCTGGTGGGCGTTGCCGCCGGCGATCCACATGCCCGTGCCGACCGGGTACGGGAGCTTCGGCTTGACGTCGGAGCCCTTCGCGAACACGTTGAAGTTGTTCGAGTAGATCCGGTTGTCCTCGATGAGGATCGAGTCGTCCGGGAAGCCCGGGTGCCCTGCCGAGGTCGCGACGTCCATCGTCAGGCCCAGCGAGTTGTCGTAGATCTCGTTGTGGTGGATCCAGACCGCGTTGCCGTTCGTCGACGAGTAGCCGGCCGCGTTGTGGTGCATGTCGCAGTTGACGAGCTCCTGGTTGTAGCGGAACCGCTCGCCGGCGCGGCGGCCCTCGCCCGTCTCCGGCGGCGCGCCCGGGTAGAGCCCGGAGTCGCCGTGGCCCTTCGCCTCGCAGTTGGACTGCCGGCCGTGGTCTGCGACGAACGTCAGCGTCCCGTACTCGCCGTTGTAGAGCGTCTTGAAGCGGTCCAGCAGGTAGCCGTCGGTCTCGATGACGTAGATGCCGTGCTCCAGCGCGTGGCGGGTCGTGAGGTTGCGCAGCACGAACCCGTCGGCGCGCTGCGCGCCGACCGCGACGTCCTTCGCGTGGCCGGCGGCCGAGGGGCCGCCGTTGCCGGCGTTCGGGTCGCCGGCCTCCACGACGGTGTCGTCGGCGTTCACGCCGGAGCCCTCGAGCTGCAGGTTGCACCGGACGCACTTCCCGAGGTCCGGGATCCCGTGGCGATCCAGCAGTGGCGGGTTCGGCGCCGCCTTCGCGCCCGGCTCGCGACCGATGACCGCGACGAGGTTCGCGTCGTTCGGGCAGTACCAGTGGTACGGGTACGTCGCGGCGCCGAGCTTCTGCGGGTAGTCGCTGAAGCCCGTGTACTTCTTGCACTTCGGGTCGAACTTCGGCTCCTTGCGGGAGGTCGGCTCGGTGTAGACGCCCGGCATGACGACGACGCGGTCGTTGTTGCCCGAGGCGGTGACCGCCGGCTGGATCTCCTGGAACGCGCACGCGGCGAGGAGCCGCTCGTTGAAGCGCAGCAGGCGGCTCGCCTCGGCGGCGCTGAGCTTCACCGGGGCCTGGGAGGGACGGTCCTGGTAGCCCTCCGTCGTCGCCTTCGCCAGCGAGGCGCGCAGGCGGGCGATCGACGGGTGCGCGGCGACGGCGGCGGCGTAGCGGCGCTTCGCCTTGGCGAGGCTCCGCTTGGCGGCGCGCTCCCGGCGCACGTAGGCCTTGCGCAGCGCGGTGCGGCGGGCGCCGCGGAGCTTCTTGCGCTGCGTGCGGTAGCTGCGGCGCACCGTCGTCAGCGAGCGGGTGGCGCGCGTCACCGCCGCGGCGCTCGGGGCCGGGGCGGCGCAGACGACCCGCGTGTCGCCGACGGGCTCGGCGTCGAGGGCGGTGAAGAGGCTGCGGGCCTCGGGCACCGCGCCGCCTGCGGGCGGGGTCACCGCGGTGTCGGGCGCGGGATCCGGCCAGTAGGAGGGACGCTCGACGTGCGCGGCCGCCGGCGCGGCGAGCCCGATGCTCGCCACGAGGGCCGCGAGCAGCGCGAGCAGGATGCGGCGCGGTGGTCGCGGTGCGCGGGCCGGGCGGTCGAGGGTCGGTCGCGTCGAGCGAGCGCTCGCGCCTGGTCGGTTACAGCCGTGCAACATCGCACGGCCGAGCGTAGCCGCGGGTGGGCCGGGAGGCAAGGGTTGTGGTGGGCGTCGTACGCACGGGTTGCTCCTGCTTTACATCGAAGCTATGCTTGTCAAGCAGATCGACATCGGGTCGATTCGTGTCAAACCGGGAGAGGGTTCGCATGAGCACCGACGCAGCGGTCGCCGACGGGCAGCACGACGCCCACGACCATCACCACCACGGCTACGACGGCCCGGTGAACGAGCCGACGTGGCGCGACGGCAAGCGCTACGCCTGGCTCCTCGGGCTGATCGTGCCGGCCGCGCCGTTCCTCGCCTGGGGCCTCGTCGAGGCGACGGGCGCCGGGGCGTTCTGGTGGCTCGGGCCGGTGCTCGTCTTCGGGCTCATGCCGCTGCTGGACCTCGTCATCGGCACGGACGCCGAGAACCCGCCGGACCGCGTCCTCGCGTGGCTCGAGCGCGACCGCTACTACCGCTGGTGCACCTACGCGTTCCTGCCGCTGCAGTACGCGGGCCTCGTGCTCGCCGCCTGGCTGCTCGCCGACGGCGGCCTGAGCGTCGTGGACAAGATCGGGCTGACGCTCACGATCGGCTGCGTCAGCGGCATCGCGATCAACACCGCGCACGAGCTGGGCCACAAGCGCGCCAGCAGCGAGCGGTGGCTCGGCAAGGTCGCGCTCGCGCAGAGCTTCTACGGCCACTTCTTCATCGAGCACAACCGCGGGCACCACGTCCGCGTCGCGACGCCCGAGGATCCCGCGAGCTCGCGGCTGGGGGAGAGCTTCTACGCGTTCTGGCCGCGCACGGTGTCGGGCAGCCTCGCCTCGTCGTGGGAGCTCGAGCGCGAGCGGTTCCGCCGGCTCGGGCGCTCGCCGTGGACGCTGCGCAACGACCTGCTGGGCGCGTGGCTCATGTCGGTCGTCCTCTACGGCGCGCTGCTGGCGATCTTCGGGTTGGGGATCGCCCCGTGGCTGGCGATCCAGGTCGTGTTCGGCTTCTCGCTGCTGGAGGTCGTCAACTACCTCGAGAACTACGGGCTGCTGCGCCAGAAGCGCGACGACGGGACCGGCCGCTACGAGCGCTGCCAGCCACACCACAGCTGGAACAGCAACAACGTCGCGTCGAACGTCTTCCTCTACC
>JALRCL010000183.1 GCA_023268575.1 Patulibacter sp. | reverse complement strand
GGGGATCCCGGCCGTCCTGCCGGGCGAGCGGGTGACCGCCGCCGCGGTGGAGCACCTCGAGACGCTGCGCGACGCCGGGGTGCGGCTGCACGGCGCGGCGGATCCGGCGCTGGGGTCGATCCTCGTCGTCGCGGGCTGACGGCCACCGCGGCGCCGCGCGCCGCCACCGCGCCGGGGCGGCGGGGCCCGTCCGGGACGTCCGGCGCCGGTCCGCGACGGCGGGCGCCGGGGCGCGGCCCGGCCCTCAGGCCGCGTCGACGGCGACCGCCCGCAGCAGCGCTCCGCGCAGCCGCGCCGTGACCCGCCGCCGCTCGGCGAGCTCGTCGAGCGCCTCGCCGTCCGGATCGGCGAGCGCCAGCGGATCGGGCTCCCAGCGGGAGAGCTCCGCTCCGGTCTCGATCGCGTGGATCGCCCGGTCGCGGACGTCGGCCTCCAGCGCGTCGTCGCCGAGCTGGACCGCGGCGAGCGCGATCCAGAACGACGCGGCGAGCGCCACGTCGCCGGCGACCTCGTCGGCGTAGTCGTCGATCAGCCGCGAGGTCGCGCGGGCGGGGCCGTCGCCCCGGGCCAGCGCGTCCTCCCAGTCGCTGCGCACGTCGGCAGCGAGGTCGTCGTCGAAGATCCCGGCTCCCCAGGCCATGGACCGACGGTAGGCCGCACCGGCGGACCGGATGCGAAGGGGTTGTGATCGGCGCCGCGGATCCGCGTCGGTCGCGCCGGCACCGGTGACGGCTCCGGGCGGGTGCATCGTGCCGGCGCCGGGGCGACGCGGGCTGGTGCGTCGTGCCAGCCCCGGGGGCCGGGGCCCGGACGACGCGCCCGACGGCGGCCGTGGGTCAGGCCAGCGCGGAGCGCAGTGCGGCGAGGAAGCGCTCGTTCTCGTCCGGCGTGCCGTAGGTCACCCGCAGCGCACCGGCGCGGCCGAGCGCGCCGCCGGACCGCACGAGCACGTCGTGCTCGCGGAGCGCCCCGAGGACGTGCTGCTCGAGCTCCTCCGGCGTGCGGTCCGCGCGCGACGGCAGGTCGAACCAGGCGAAGTTCGCCTCCGAGTCCGCCGGCGCGATCCCGAGGTCGCGCAGGCCCGAGGCGACGTACTCGCGGGACTCGCGGGCCTGGCGGATCCGCGCGCCGATCTCGCCGGGGTGCCGAAGGGCCTCGGTCGCGGCGGCCGCCGCGGCGACGTTCACCGTGAACGGCTGGCGCACGCGCGCGGCGGCGCCGACGAGCTCCTCCGAGGAGCAGAGGCCGTAGCCGACCCGCATCCCGGCGAGGCCGTAGATCTTCGAGAAGGTCCGGAGGATCACGAGCTGCGGGTGCTCGTCCAGCAGCGGGATCGAGTCCTCCGGGCGGTACTGCTCGGCGAACTCGACGTACGCCTCGTCGAGCAGCACGACGACGTCCTCCGGGACCTTCGCGAGGAAGCCCCGCAGCGCGTCGAGGCCGACGCCGGTCGAGGTCGGGTTGTTCGGGTTGCAGACGATGACGAGGCGCGTGCGCTCCGTGATCGCCGCGGCGAGCGCGTCGAGGTCGTGGCGGTGCTCGGCGTCGAGGTCCACGCGCACCGCGGTCGCGCCGGAGGCCGCCTCGAGGTGCGGGTAGACCGAGAACGACGGCCACGCGTGGACGACCTCGGTGCCGGGCTCCAGCAGCGCCTCGCCGAGCGCGAGCAGGACGTCGCACGAGCCGTTGCCGACGGTGATCCGCTCGGCGGGCACGCCGGTCTGCTCGCTCAGCGCGGCGCGCAGCGGCAGGTACGACGGATCCGGGTAGCGGTTCGTCGCGGCCAGGGCCTGCGCCGCGGCGGCGACGACCTCCGGCAGCGGCGGGTCCGGGCACTCGTTCGAGGCGAGCAGCGCGACGCCGTCGGGCAGGCTGTAGCCGCCGGCCGTCGGGTAGTACGGGATCTGCGCGGCGGTCGAGGAGAGCTTCAGCGGCACGTCGGCATCGTGCCACTCCCGCGCGCCCGCCGCGCTCGCGCCGGCCGGCGGAGGGCCGTCCGGTCCGGGTTCGGGCCCTCGGCGCGCCGGCCCGGCGCGCACCGACCGGTCCACGGCACGTCCGAGGGCCGCCGGTGCGACGGTCAGCCGAGCCGCTCGGCGAGCGCGCCCGAGGTCCGGCGCACCGCGACGTACGCGTCGGCGACGAGCGCCCGCAGCAGCGCCTCGCGGGTCGGACCCTCGAGCCCGGCGAACGCCTCCCGGGAGAGCAGCGCGAGCTCGACCTCGCCGCGGGCGACGAGGTCGGTGAGCTGCGTCGAGCCGTCCAGCAGGGAGACCTCGCCGAGCACCGCACCCGGTCCGAGCGCCCACAGCGGCCGCTGGACGCCGTCGGCGCCGGTGACCGCCAGCCGGATGCGGCCGCGCAGCAGCAGCCCGATGCCGATCGCGTCGTCGCCGCGCCGGGCGAGGACCTCGCCGTCGGGGAGCGTCCGTCGCGCGAGCGCGGCCACGAGGTCCTCGCGGCGCTCCTCCGGCAGACGGGCGACGAGCGGGTGGTCCTCCACCGCCAGCTGCTCGACGAGGCAGGCGGACGTGCCGTGCC
Source organism: Patulibacter sp. (assembly GCA_023268575.1). Classification (GTDB taxonomy): domain Bacteria; phylum Actinomycetota; class Thermoleophilia; order Solirubrobacterales; family Solirubrobacteraceae; genus Patulibacter. The sequence goes on along the minus strand of JALRCL010000183.1, from coordinate 458 downwards.
GCTCCAGCAGCCGGTCCTCGCACCACTCCAGTGCCGGCTCGCGCGCGCTGAAGCGCGCGTCCCAGTCCGGCATGCCGTCACCGGTCCAGCCGGGCGGCGCCACGTCGTCCTCGGCCGGCAGCCGCCCGTCGGGGTCCACGAGCGCCGCCGCGATCCCCTCCTCGGCCAGCGCCGCGCGCAGCCCGACGAGCGTCCGCCGGGCGACGTCGCCGACCTCGTCCACCCGCCGCACGTCGAGCACCAGCGCGTCGAGCTCGTGGGCGACGTCGGTCACCGCCCGCACGACCGACTCGACGCCGGAGAAGAGGAGGTCGCCGTGCAGCTCGTAGACGCGTCCGCGGGAGGCGACGCGCTCCAGGACATCGCGCTCGGCGGCGTTGCGACGCAGGCGCGACGGCCGGTCGCCGACGTCGAAGGCGGCGCGGATCGCCGACCGGCTCGGGCGGCCGACGTGGAGC
>JALRCL010000130.1 GCA_023268575.1 Patulibacter sp. | reverse complement strand
GCGCGCCCACGCCGACGGCGTGCCGAACCGCGCCACCATCGGCGCGCTGCGGTGGCCGTCGGACCGGCGGATCACCGCGTTCGAGCGCTGGGTCGAGCGGGCGCTGCAGTTCGGCTACCACGAGATCGGCCCGGACGGCCGGACCGGCTGGTGGCACCTCTACACCTGCGACTGCGCCGTGCCGCGCGCCGCGCTCGAGCGGGTCGGCGGCCTCGACGCCGAGCGATTCCCCTTCGGCTACGAGGACCTCGATCTCGGGCTGCGGTTGCACGACGCGCTCGGCGGCCTCGACGTGCGGCTGTTGCCCGACGGCGGCGCGGTCCACGACACCCGGATGACGCTGGGGGAGTGGCGCAGCCGGATCCGTCGGATCGCCCGCGCCGAGCGCACGTGGGACGCCGTGCATCCCGATCACCCGCCGACCCTCGGTCCCCGGCTGCGGGCGGCGGCGGCCGACCCGACGCCACGGGCCGGCCGCTGGGCGGCGGCGATCGCCGATCTCGTGCCACCGCCGCTCGCGCGCCGCGACGGGTGGCTCGCGACCCGGGCGGCGATCTGGTGGGAGCACGACCTCGCGGCCCGCTTCGTGGACGAGCAGCGCCGGCTCGCCGCGGCCTGAGGACCGACGCGGGGCGGCGTCGTCCGCCCGCGTCCGCCCGGCGCTCGGCGGCCCCGCGACGGGGTGCGGCCCGCGGTCCCGGGGGACACCGGGCTCAGGGCCAGAGCAACCGTCGCCGCCAGCCATCGCCCTCGCGGGCGTACGCCACGCGGACGTGGCGCCGCTGCGCGTCGCCCTGGAGGAACTCGACCTCGTCGGCGACGATCTCCCACGACGTCCAGCTCGACGCCACGACGTCGGGATCCTCCGCGAGGCGCCTCCGCGACCGTTCGAGCTCCTCGTCGAGGCGACGCGTGTCGTCCAGGGGCCGGCCCTGCCGTCCGACGAGCGTCTCGGCCCGTGCCGACGCGCTCCGTGCGCGGAAGTCGGCGGCGCTCGCCTCCGGCCCCCGGTCCCGGACGGGGCCGCGGAGGCGGACCTGCCGCCCCAGGGCCGGCCAGTAGAAGCTCGCCGCCGCCGCGCCGGTCGCGGAGAGCTCGTCGCCCTTCCCCGTGGCGCGGCTCCCGGCGAAGCGCCACCCGCCGTCGCTGGCGACCCCCTTGAGGATGAGGGTGCGGACGTTCGGCCCGCCCGCCGCGTCGACGGTGGCCAGCGTCATCGCGTGCGGCTCGCGCACGCCGGCGGCGATCGCCTGATCGATCCACGAGCGGAACAGCGCGACGGGATCGGCGGGCAGCGCGCCGACGTCGAGCGTCGGCAGCGCGCCGGCGAACACCGGGAGCTGTCGCAGCCGGTCCGCGAGGTCCTGGTCGTCGTCCATCGCCGACGATCCAACCACGTGCCTCGGCCCCGAGGGGAACGGCGAGCTCCCAGCCGGGAGAGCGCTGGTGGGCCTACGCGTCCGCGGGGGCGGACGGACCGAGGGGACGGATCGTCCGCGCCGGGATGCCGCCGGCCATGACGTCGGCCGGCAGCTCGCGGTTGACGACGGAGTTCGCCGCCACGACCGCGCGGTCGCCGATCGAGGCGGTGATCGTGCACTTCGAGAAGATCGCCGCGTCGCGCCCGATCCGGATCGGGTTGAAGAGGTACTCCTGGTCGTACCAGGCGCGCGACGTGTCGTCCCACCCGTGGCGCCCGTCGAAGATCGCCGTGCCCTGGCCGAGGCCGGCGCCGTCGCCGATCTCCAGCCGCGTCGTGATCTGCACGAGCGGGGAGTGGGTGAAGCGGACGCGCTCGCCGCAGACGATCTCGGCGCCCTGCCCGAGCTCGAACAGCCCGCCGCGCCGGATCTCGCCGAACGCGCCCATGACGAACCGGCCGCCGGCCGGCGCGACGATCCGCACCCCGGGGCCGATCCGGACGGTCGGGTGGATGTCGAACTCGACGTTCGGGTGGCGCAGGATGAGCCAGCGCCGCCGCAGCCGCGAGAGCAGGTGCGGCAGGCGGAAGTCGGCCTCCTGGGCGAGCCGGAGGTGCAGGCGGCGCAGGGGGCTCGTCATGCCGGGCGGGTGGCGGTCGCCAGGAGGTTCGCGCGCGTCAGCCGCCGCAGGGCGGACACGCGGTCCAGCGCGCCGAGCAGCCGCTGCGCCGACCGCGACGGCACGAACGCGAAGTACACGAGCTCGCCGTGGCGGACGTCGACGTCGGCGAAGCCGGCGGTGAGGAGCGCCGCCTCGAGCTGGCGCGCCGAGAGCTCGCCGACGTGCATCGCGTGCTCGAAGTCGTTGCGCGGATCGACCGGCCAACGGCGGCCGCGGGGCCAGAGTCGGCGCAGCCAGCGGTACGTCGCGTCGTAGATCAGGCGGTTGGGCATCGTGTGGACCAGCAGGTGCCCGCCCGGGCGCAGCAGCCGGCGGGCCTCGACGAGCGCGTCGGCCAGCTCCGGTCCCGTGAGGTGCTCGACGACGTCGAGCATCGCGGCGCGGTCGGCGATCGCCCCGTCGAGCCCCGTCGCGCGGATGTCGCCCTCGCGGAACTCGGCGCGGTCGTCGACGTCGTGGGCGCTCGCGGTGTCGTGCGCCAAGCGGACCGCGTCGGGGGAGTACTCGACCCCGATCGCGCGCGGCGCGCCGCGCTTGAGCGCGGCGACGACGAGCTCGCCCCGGCCGCTGCCCAGGTCGACGAGCGTCGTGCTCGCGTCGACGCCGAGCAGGTCGAGGGCGTAGGCGTAGATCCCGTCGACGTCGCGCCGTTGCTCCCAGGCGTCCGCGTCGCCGCAGCAGGTGCGGAAGTACTCCTCGTCGTAGACCGCGGGGTCGACGGCGGGCGGGGTGAGGGCGTCGGGATCGGTCATCGGGTCAGGCGGCCGCGCGCCGGCCGAGCAGGTACCCGGCGGCCTCGCGCACGAGCGCGCGCTCCAGCAGCGCGACGGCGGCGACGACGATAGCGGCGAAGGCCACGATGCGAGCCTCGACGGGCACGTCGAGACCCGCCAGCAGGAGGGCGCCGGCGGTCCCCAGCAGCGTCGGTCCGAGCGCCCGCAGGCTGTGGTCGGTCATCGAGAGGCCCGGGAACAGCGTCCGCGCGATCCAGGCGCGCGCGACGAGGGCCGCCGCGGCGGCGAGCGCGAGCGCCTCGCCGTAGCCGTCGACGCCGCGCCAGGCGAGCAGCGGGACGATGAAGCAGACGAACGAGCCGACCTGCACGAGCGAGAGCCCGATCAGCGCCCGCGCGCGACCGCGGACGAGGAGGAACTGCCAGAGGTTCAC
>JALRCL010000093.1 GCA_023268575.1 Patulibacter sp. | reverse complement strand
AGGTCGTCGTCCAGCAGCCCGGCGAGGAGCTTCGTCCCGCCGAGGTCGACACCGATGACGCACCCCGCAGGCACGCGCGGCACCATACCCGTGATGCCCGAGCGGGATGACGCGGACGAGCGCGGCGGCGAACGCCGTCGGGACGGGGCCGGCGAGCGACGCCGTCCCGCCGCTCCCGGCTACACGGTCTACGGCACGGGGCGGCGCCCGCGCCGCGCTCCCGGCGCCGCTCCCGGTCCGGCCGACGCCGCGCCCCGGCGTCCGGCCGACGACGACGGCGCGCAGGTGCCGTACACGACGTACCAGGCCCGGCGCCGGTTCGGCCGGGGGGCCGACGACGGCGCGCACGTCCCCGGGGACGAACCCGGTCGGGCCCGGGCCCCGCGGCGCCGCCGCCGGGGTCTCGGCCGCCGGATCGCACGGTGCGTCGTCGGCTTCGCCGTCGCCTGGGTCGCGTTCTCGATGCTGCTCTTCCTCGTCTCGGCGCAGATCCACCAGGACGGCGGTGGCGCCGACGACCTGCTCGGCGGCGGCGGCGCCCCGTTCACGCCGACGAACGTCCTCGTGCTCGGCAGCGACGCGCGACCGAAGGGCTCCAAGGAGCCCGGGGCCGAGGGCGGCGAGAGCAACTCGCGCACGGACACGATCATGCTCATGCGCACCGGCGGCTTCGCGAACGCGAAGCTCGGGATCCCGCGCGACACCGTGGTCGACCTGCCCGGCCACGGCCAGCAGAAGATCAACGCCGCGCACGTCTTCGGCGGCACGAAGGGCAGCGTCCAGGCCGTCGAGTCGCTGACCGGGATCGACGTGAACCACGTCGCGGAGATGGACTTCGCGAACTTCCCCGGGCTGATCGACGCGATGGGCGGCGTCTCGTTCCAGGCGAAGACCTGTCTGACCGCGGTCGTCTCCGGCGGCAGCGGCAAGGACGGCCGCTCCGGCGTGACGTCCGGCACCGGGCGGTACTTCGGCGGCACGTCGTTCCGCCTGCGCAAGGGCCGCAGCTACCACCTGACCGGTCGGCAGGCGCTCGCGCTGGCCCGCGTGCGCAAGAACACCTGCGACGCCGGTCAGGACGACGTGGATCGCGCGGGTCGCCAGCAGCAGATCCTCTCGGCGATGAAGCGCCGGATCCTCTCCCCCGTCGGCTTCGCCCGGCTCCCGCTCATCGCCTGGAAGGCGCCGCAGGCGGTGAAGACCGACATGGGCGGGTTCTCGCTGCTCGGCGTCGCGATCGGGCAGTTCCTGCCGGGCGGCGGGTCGAGCCAGGTGCTGAAGCCCGACGGCGCGGTGACCCTGCCCGACGGCGGCGCGGGGCTCACGGTCAGCCCGTCGACGATCGACCGCGCCCGCCGGAAGTTCGACAAGTAGCGGCCGGCGCCTGACCGGGCCGGGTCAGACCGGGGCCAGGCTGGACCGGGCCGGCTCAGGCGCCGGCCGTCCCCTTGCGCGGCGCGCGACGGCGCCCGCGCTTCGGCGGCGCCTCGAGCAGGCCGCGCAGCGTCCCGGCCGTCTCGACGAGCGCCTCGCGGGACGCGGTGCCGACCCCGAGCAGGTTGATGAAGCCGTGGATGAGCCCGGCGTGGCGGCGCTGGATCACCGGCACGCCGGCGGCGGCGAGCGCGGCGGCGTACGCCTCGCCCTCGTCGCGCAGCGGGTCGAAGCCGGCGGTCACGACGATCGCGGGGGCGAGCCCGGAGAGGTCCTCGGCGTGGATCGGCGAGAGGCGCGGGTCCCGCGGATCGTGCTCGACGCCGTCGAGGTAGTGCGCGAGGAACCACTCGATGAGCGGCGCGGTGAGGAAGAACTCCTTGCCGAACGTCTGTCGCGAGGGCCGCTCCTCGACGAAGTCGATGCCGGGGTAGAGCAGGAGCTGCACGTCGGGGGCCCGCTCGGCGTTGCGCGCCGTGGCGAGCGCGAGCGTCGCCGAGAAGTTGCCGCCGGCGCTGTCGCCGCCGACCGCCAGCCGCTTGGGGTCCGCGCCGAGCTCGCCGGCGTGCGCGACCGCCCAGCGCCAGGCGGCGAGCGTGTCCTCGTGGCCCGCCGGGAAGGGATGCTCGGGCGCGAGCCGGTAGTCCACCGCGAGGACGTGGACGCCGGCGTGCGCGCAGAGCAGGCGGCACGGTGCGTCGTG
>JALRCL010000084.1 GCA_023268575.1 Patulibacter sp. | reverse complement strand
CTCGACACATTCCCGGATGTCGATCCCTGGATCGCTCTATTCATAGTCCTGATCACATTCCTTCCACTCTTTATCGTGATCCCGTTGCTCTATCCGCTCTTACTCCGCCTACCTTGGAAGAGACTGATTACCCCAAATGCCTCCATCTCGTTCAAGCGAATCTGGCATGGATTCTTCGCTATGGCTGCAATCATCGTCCCGCTATCGGCTATCGATCTCTTCCTCAATGAGAAGGACTACACCTTCACTTTCGACCTTTGGGCCTTCATCCCCTACATACTGGTCTGCTTGGTGCTCCTGCCGGTCCAGACCACTTCCGAGGAGTTCCTCTTTCGCGGATGGCTGCTTCAATGGAACGACAACGGCAAATTTCCCAAGGTAATCATCGTCATCATCAACTCAACTCTCTTCGCCCTCCCACATATGTTCAATCCCGAGGTAAAAGGCGAATATCCCCTTGCATTCCTCTACTACGCCTCCGCAGGAGCGATGCTGACTTTGGCAACGCTTCGCGATGGCACCCTCGAGCTCCAGGCGCAGGCGATCCGGGAGCGCGACGTCGACGGCGTCCTGCGCCAGAGCGGCCTGATCGAGGTCGAAGGCACCTTCCGCGGCACGGTGGAGGCGCGCCGGCAGGCGCTGCTGCACCGCGGCGCGGGACTCCTCGGCGTCGACCCGGCGACCGTCACCCTCACCGACCTCTGCCAGCTCGTCGAGGGCCCCGAGGCCCGCGAGGCGCAGGAGCGCAGCGACCGGCTCGTCGAGCTGCTCGAGGACGTGCGGCGCCTGCACGACGTCAACCGGGCGCTCCTGCGCCAGGAGATCGTCTTCCTGGAGCACCTCCTCTCGCTGTCGGGACGCAGCTTCCCGTCCACCTACAGCGCGCCGCGCGGCGCCCGTCGTCGCTCCTCGGAGACGGCGGAGGCGTCGTTGCGCGCGCTCGACCTCCAGGCCTGATGCCGATCTCGAGCTTCACCGGACTGGAGACCGCGCGTCGCGGGCTGCTGGCGCAGCAGCGCGCGATCGAGGTCTCCGGGCACAACATCGCCAACCAGGCCACGCCGGGCTACACCCGGCAGCGGGCCGAGCTCACCGCCGCGCCGGCGCTCTCGCTCGTGCTCGGGGCCGGGAGCGCTCCGGTGGCGCAGCTCGGGACCGGCGCCAACCTCACCGGCATCGGCCGGATCCGCGACCAGTTCGCCGACGTCCAGTACCGCGCCCAGGTGACGCGGCTGGGCGACGTCAGCACCCGCGGCGAGCTCCTCGGCCAGGCCGAGACCGCGTTCGCCGAGCCCGGGTCGAACGGGCTCTCGGCCGCGATCGACAAGGTCTGGCGGGCCTGGAGCGACCTCGCCAACGACCCGACCTCGCTGCCCGCGCGGCAGGTCGTGCTCGACGCGACGCGGACCGTCGCCGACGCGTACGCGCAGCTCGACAGCCAGCTCGCCGCGGTGCAGCAGCACGCGGGCGAGGAGTACGCGGCGCTCACCGCCGAGGGCGGGCCGATCCATCTCGCCGCGAAGGAGCTCGCCGACCTCAACGACGCGATCGGCGCCGCCTACGCGCGCGGCGACGATCCGAACGACCTCCTCGACCGGCGCGACCTCGTGTTGGACCAGCTCGCCGAGTACGGCCAGGTGCAGGTCCAGCAGACGCTCGACGGCGGCGGGCAGCCCGTGAAGGGCAAGATCGACGTCCTGCTCGGCAGCGACCCGACCCCGATCGTCTCGGGCGGTGCGGCGCGCGAGCCCTGGGCCCTGGCGTTCGCGGCCAGCGGACCCGGCACGGGCAAGCTCGGTGCGCTCGCGGGGATCGCGTCGGCGGGCGGCTCGGTCGACCAGTACCGCCAGGCCCTCGCGTCCTCGGCGCAGGCGCTCGCCACGTCGATCAACGCGCTGCACCAGGGCGCCGGCGGGCCGGCGATCCTCGTGTCGGCGACCGGCCCGATCACGCCCGGCGTCGCGCGACGCCCGCTCGACGTCGACGCCGCGATCGATCCGGCCCAGGGCGGCAGCCTCTCGGCGTTCGTCGCCGGCTCGACCCCCGGGCTCAACG
>JALRCL010000073.1 GCA_023268575.1 Patulibacter sp. | reverse complement strand
CAGGATCGGCGGATCGCGCCAGGTCATGCCCTGGATGCCGTACCGCTGGCCCAGCCCGGGCAGGTCGACGACGATCCGGTACGCCGGCCACGGGTCGAGCTTGCCGCCCGGCGAGGCGATGTCGTAGGCGTGGGTGGCGGCCTGGTCGTACGTCGCCCCGCTGCGGGCGCGGGTCGGCGCGAGCACCGGCAGCTCGGCGAGCTTCTGCTGCAGCTGGCGCCCCAGCTGCGGGCCCGCGTCGGAGGCCTGGATCGTCGCCGGCGTCGCACGGGCACGGCGCCGCGCCGCCCGGCGCGCCTTCGCCGAGGAGCGCGACGAGCGGCTCGCGCTGCTGCTCGACGAGGAGGACGACGTCGTGCCGGGCTCGCCGACGGCCCCGGGGTGCAGGAACTGCCGCGCGGCGCGGCGCAGCGCGGCCGGGGTCGCGCGGTAGCTCGAGTTGTCGCCCGCGTCGGTGACGTCGAGCTCGATCCGCTTCGTCGCGCCGCCGCTGACCGACAGCGCGAGGTTCGCGAGCCGCAGCAGCTCCCGGCGCTTCTTCAGCTGGGGATCGGTCGTGAGCAGCGGCGCGATCGCCTTCAGCAGGCCGTCGCGGTCGGAGATGAGCTTGCCCGTGGACACCTGCGCGCGCGCGTCGGCGAGGAACGTCTGCTGGCGGGCCTCGCGGACCTGGTCGGTGTCCCCGTGGCGGTAGCGGACGAACGAGAGCGCGTCCTCGCCGCAGAGCCGCTGGTAGCCGGACGGCACGTCGATCGCGGCGTACGGGTCGCGGCTGCCGCGCGGCGGGTTGTTGTCGTTGAAGTACGTCCAGTCGATGTCGGCGTAGAGGCAGCCGAGCTCGTTGACCGCCTTCGAGAACGCCGTGAACCGGATCGAGACGTAGTGGTTGATCCGGAACCGCTCGCCGGGGCTCGACAGGAGCTGGCGCAGCTTGCGCAGGAGGTTCTGCGGCCCCTCCGTGAACGCGCTGTTGAGCTTCACGTTCGGCGAGCCCGGCGGCGAGATGAGGAGGTCGCGCGGCAGCGACAGCATCGTCGTGACCTTCTCGTCCGGGTTCAGGCGCACGAGCAGCATCGTGTCGGCGCGCGTCCGGCTGCCCTCGCCGCTGCCGAAGCGGTGGTCGTCGCCGACGAGCAGCAGCGTCTGCGGCTCGCCGCGCTGGGACCCGTCGACGTCGACGTTCGCGTTCTCGCTCGGCCGCAGCTGATCCTCCAGGCTGCCGGCGCCCTCGTTGACCACGGCCGCGACGCTCGTGGCGACGACGACGAGCACGACGACCCCCGCGCCGAGCAGGCGCAGGAGGAACGATCGGCCGGACCGAGAGAGCGGAGGAACCTCGGACATCATCCAGAGGCTAGAGGGCTCGCCGCGGTCCGCGTCGTGCTCGCCGCTGCGGCACCGCCGACGGCGGCGCGGGCGTCACGTGCCCGCGCCGCTCATCGGCTCAGCGCACCCCGGCGCGGCGCAGGACGGTGCGCAGCCGCGCGGCCTTCGCGTGGTCGGCGCGGACGACGGCCACCGCGCGGACCTTGCCGCGACGGGTGATGAACACGACCCGACGGCCCCCGGACGCCGGGGCGCGACGGACCCAGAGCCCGTTGGCCACCCGGCGCGCGCCCTTCGCCGCGACGGCGGCCCGGCTGCCCGGCCGCCGCGTCTCACGGAACACGACAAGCGCGATC
>JALRCL010000064.1 GCA_023268575.1 Patulibacter sp. | reverse complement strand
CGAGGACCTGGCGGTCTTCTTCCCGACCGCGGTCGGCCTGCCCGCGGCCGTGGTGGGGGTCGCGCTGATGCTCATCCTCGCCGACCGCCTCCTCGGCTCCCGCGCGCTCGACCGCGAGGCGGCCGAGGCCGCTCTGCTTGTAGCCGCCGAACGGCAGCGCGCAGTTGAGCATGTGGACGTCGTTGATCCAGACCGTCCCGGATCGCAGCCGGTCGGCGAGCGCGAGCGCGCGCTCGTTGTCGGTGCTCCAGACCGCCGCCGACAAGCCGTAGATCGAGTCGTTGGCGATCCGGATCGCCTCCTCCTCGTCGCCGTAGCGCAGGACGCAGAGGACGGGGCCGAAGATCTCCTCGCGCGCGACCCGCATGTCGTTGGTGACGTCGACGAGGATCGTGGGCTCGAGCCAGTGCCCGCGGTCGAACGGCTCGCCCGCGGGCCGGCGGCCCCCGATCGCCACCCGTGCGCCCTCCTCGACGCCCAGCCTCACGTAGCCCTCGACCCGCTCCAGCTGCTCCGCGGAGATCAGCGGCCCCATGTCGGTGTCGAAGTCGTCGATCGGCCCCAGGCGGATGGTCCGCGCCCGTTCGACCAACCGGGCGACGACCTCGTCGTGCAGCGCGTCGGGCACGAGCAGCCGGGTGCCCGACTCGCACGCCTGGCCGCTGTAGAGGAAGCAGCCGAAGAGCGCCGCGTCGACGGCGGTCTCGAGGTCCGCGTCGTCGAGGACCACCACCGGCCCCTTGCCGCCGAGCTCCAGCGACACCCGCTTCACCGTCGGCGCCGCGAGACGCATGATCTCGCGGCCGACCTCGGTGGAACCGGTGAACGCCACCTTGTCGACGTCGGGGTGGGAGGCGAGATGGGCGCCGACCTCCTCGCCCGTCCCGGTCACCACGTTCAGGACGCCCGGCGGCAGTCCGCACTCCTCGGCGATCCGCGCGAACGCCAGGATCGTCAGCGGCGTCTTCTCGTCGGGCTTGACGACGAAGCTGTTGCCCGCGGCGAGCCCCGGCCCGAGCTTCCAGAGCGCCAGCAGGAGCGGGAAGTTCCAGGCGACGATCGCCGCGCAGACGCCGATCGGCTCCCGCTTGATCGTGTTGTCGGCGAGCGTCGGGTACACGACGCGCGGCTGGGCCTCCTCGAACGCGTACGACGCGGCGAGCTCGGCGAAGTAGTCGAAGTGCGTCGAGGCGAGCCCGACGTGGAAGCCCCCGGCCTGCCGGATCGTCGCGCCGTTCTCGCGGATCTGGAGCTCGCAGAGCTCGTCGAGGCGCTCGGAGAGGGCGTCGGCGATGCGCTGCAGGACGGCCGATCGCTCGCGCGGCGCGCGGCGGGACCACACGCCGGACTCGAACGACGCACGGGCGGCGGCGACCGCCCGGTCGGCCTCGGCGACCCCGCCGCGGGCGACGGTCGCCACGAGCGTCTCCGTCGAGGGGTCGACGATCTCGAACGGCGGGGCGTCCGTGCTCGACCAGGCGCCGTCGACGTACAGCTGATGGTGCTGCACCGAGGTGGTGGCCATGGGGTCAGGCGGCCGACGGCGCGGCGCCGTCCTTGGCGGCGGTCAGCTCGCGGTAGATCGGGAACAGCGGCTTCGTCAGGGGGACGAGCTTCAGGATCTTGCTGACCGGCCCCTTCGCCTTCGCCTGGCCGCGAGCGAGCCCGACCGCGAGGTTGTACTCGCCGCGCCAGAACGCGTGGGCGTCGTCGGCCCGCATGGAGAGGTGGACGTCGACGGGCCGCTCGTCGGCCCCCTCGACGACCTCCAGCCGCGGCTCGTGGAAGTGCACGGTGAGGTCGCACGCCGGATCGGTGTAGTGCAGCGCCATCGTGATCCCGGCCGCGGCCATCTTGGGCCCCTGCGTGGGGTGATCGGCGGCAGCGCGGAACACGCCGCCGATGTACTCGTGGACCTCGTCGGCGTTGGCGAAGTAGGCCATGGGCAGAACGCCTCCCGTCCGGTCGTCCGGACTGTCGCGTGTACGGTGGCGACCGACGCTAGGCGAGTGGGCGATCCGCGCCATCCTCCCTCGGGACGCTCCTCGTCTCTCGCGGGTGACATCTCGCCGCATCCCGCGTTGTCCGGGGTTCCTACCGGCGTTAGGCTCGCGCCCGGGGATGAGGGGGACCTGGTCGACGACGAGTCCGGCTGGCCTCGCGATGCGAGGGTGTCGCCCCGCGCGCTCCGACGCCCGGCTGGGCGCGGCCCGGCGCTCGGTCGTCGCCCGGGCCGCCGAGCTCGGCGTCCCGGGTGCCGCGGCGCTCGCGAGCGTCGCTCCCGCGCGCGTGAGCCTCGAGCGGCTGGCCGCGGCCGCCACCGCCGCCGCGACCGAGGGGGCCGTCGCGGAGGACCGGGACGAGCTGCTGGAGCTCGTGCGGCAGCTCGATGCGCTCCGGGCCGAGCTCGCGACGCGGGACGCCCGCCGATGGCTCGACGTCGCCGCCGATCGCCAGGACGCGGTGCGGGTGCTGCGGGCGGCCGGCGACCCGCTGGAGCTCCTGGAGATCGCCGCCGAGCAGGTGAGCCGCGTCTGCGGCCTCCCGCGCGTCGTCACGGCGTCCGTCGACCGCAACCGCTGGAAGGTCGTCGCGGCGTTCTTCGTCGACGACCCCGCGGCGGGGCCGCTCTACGTCGAGCGCTCCCGCGGCGACCGGCCGGCGATCGACGCCTGGCCGCTCGAGCGCGAGCTCGTCCGACGCCGGGCCGCCGTGCTGGTGGACCGGTCCTGCCCCGACAGCGACCTGCTGGCCGGCCGCGACGCCCCTGCGCCGATGGACGCGTACGTCGCGAGCCCGATCTCGATCGGGGACCGGGTCGTCGCGATCGCCTACGGCGGCGGGCGCGACCTCGACGAGCTCGATCGCGACGCGCTCGCCTGGACGGCCGAGGCCGTCGCGGCGGCGTACGAGCGCCTGGTGCTCCACGCGCGACTGCGCGCCCAGCGCGACCAGGTACGTCAGCTCGTGACGTCCGCGGGGACGGTGATGACCGACCTCGCCGCGGCCGACATCGAGCTGCGGCCCGCGGACGCCCGGCAGGAGGATCCCGGCGGGACCACGATGGTCGTCGCGCCGGAGCGCCGGCTGGAGGTCCTCCTGACCCGTCGCGAGCTGGAGGTCCTGTCGCTGATGGCGACCGGCGTGCGCAACGGCGAGATCGCCGCGCGGCTCGTGATCGCCGACGGGACCGTCAAGTCGCACGTCAAGCACATCCTCCGCAAGCTGCAGGCGTCCAATCGGGCCGAGGCCGTGGCGCGCTACCTCCACCAGCACGCGGGCGACGACCGATGAGCACCTCGGAGATCGGCGAGGAGCC
>JALRCL010000024.1 GCA_023268575.1 Patulibacter sp. | reverse complement strand
GGCCTCGACCGGGGCGGCGCTGCCCTGCGCGCGGGCCAGCAGCACCGCGCCCTCGAACGCGGCGAGCAGGAGCGTGGCCAGCGAGCGCGCTCGCGCTGCGACGACGCCGTCGGCGACCAGCGCGCGCTCCAGGCGGTCGGTCCAGTGCGCGAACGCCGCCCCGGCGGCGTCGCGTGCGCCGGGGTCCGCCGCGGCCTCCGACGCGGCGGCGGCCACCGGGCAGCCGCCGCGCAGGTCGGTCCCGGCCAGGACCTCCTGCCAGTGGTCGACGAGGAGGTCGACGAGGCGGTGCCCGCCGAGGGGCGCGGCAGCGGAGATCCGGCGCGAGAGCGCCCGGCCGGCGTACGCGACGACCTCGGCGCTGAACTGCTCCCGGCCCCCGGGGAAGTGGTGGTAGACCGAGCCGCGAGGCGCGCCGCTGTGGGCCAGGACGTCGGCGAACGCGGTCGCCGACACGCCGCGCTCGCGGAAGAGCGTCGCGCCGCTCTCGAGCATGCGCTGACGGGCGTCGGACCGGCGGGGCATCGTTCTATGGAGTCTCGCATAGTACGATGCCGCGCAGGGTTCTATGGATCTCTGCATAGAACGCCCACGAACCGAACGGAGCCCCGATGTCCGACACCGCGCCGACGACCGCCGCCCGCACCCGCACCGTCGAGTGGCAGGACCCGGCTCCCGCCCTGGCCGCCGCACCGGGCATGAGCGGCCTGGAGTTCATGCGCGCCGTCTGGGCCGGCGAGGTGCCGGCGCCCCCGATCAGCGCGCTCGTCCGGATGCAGGGCACGAACGCCGACGAGGGCACGGTGACGTTCCGCTGCGAGCCGGACGAGTCGATGCTCAACCCGCTGGGGACGGTCCACGGCGGCGTCATCTGCACGGTCCTGGACTCCGCGATCGGCTGCGCGGTCCACACGACGCTGCCGGCGGGCGTCACCTACACCTCGATCGACCTCAACGTCTCCTACCTCCGCTCGCCGCGGCCGGGCTCGGCGCTCGAGGCGGTCGGCACGGTGACGAAGCCGGGCCGTCGCGTGGCCTTCGGCGCCGCCGAGCTGCGCGACGACGAGGGCCGGCTGATCGCGACGGCGACCGGCTCCTGCCTCGTCATGGACCTCCGCGGATGACCGGCGTGCGCCGCCGCCTCGTGACCGCGGCGAAGGGCCCGCTGCAGGCGGCGCGGTCGCCCCGCGCGGACGAGGTGCTCGCGCGGCCCGTCCGTCACGAGGAGACGTTCGCGAGCCTCGCGGGCGGGGACCACGTCCTCCTCGTCACCTCGACCCGGGACGGCCGGGCGATCCCGACCCCGGTCTGGTTCGCGCTCGACGGCGACCGGACCCTCTACGTCTGGACGGAGATCGGCGCGGTGAAGGTCAAGCGGCTGCGCCGGAACCCGGCGGCGCTGCTGGCCCGGTGCGACGTGCGGGGCGTGCCGCTCGGCGACCCGATCGCCGCCCGCGGCCGGATCCTCGAGGCGCCGCAGGAGCGCGAGCGCGCCGAGCGCGTCATCCGGTCCAGCTGGAACCTCGGCCAGCGGCTCTTCGCACGCGGCGCGCACCGGCTGACGGCCGTGCACTACCTCGCCTTCGAGCCCGCGGCGCCCTGATTCGGGCCGCCGAGGTTCACCACGGGATCACACGCAGGCGCGAGGATCGCGATCGACTTCCGGGCGTGCACCCCCTCCGCGTCCCGTCCCCCCGCGGGCGTCGGTCGGCGGCCGCCCTGCTCGCGATCGCCACCGGCCTGCTCGTGTCCT
>JALRCL010000683.1 GCA_023268575.1 Patulibacter sp. | reverse complement strand
CACGAGCGACTCGAGCGTGAGGCGCAGGAGCGGCTCGGTGTTGGACTTACGCACGTTGAAGTGCCAGTCGTCGTAGTCGATGGAGACGCCGTCGACGTAGGTGATCGTCGCGTCGGCGTACTTCGCCTCGATCTCGGCGATCTTCGCGTCGGCGTCCTGGACGGTCGAGTTGATCTCCCCCGAGATGAAGTACTTCGCGCGGTAGGCGCCGACGAGCTCGGAGAGCTTCGCGCCGCGCTCGGAGAGCAGCTCGAGGATGAGCAGCGCCGGGATCGTCCCGGAGTCCGCGCAGGAGAACGCCTCGAAGTAGTAGTGGCCGGAGACCTCGCCGCCGAAGATCGCGCCCGTCTCGCGCATGCGCGTCTTGAAGAACGCGTGGCCGACGCGGTTGATGAGCGCGGTGCCGCCGGCGGCGGTCACGACGTCGGCCACCGCGCGCGACGCGCGGCAGTCGTAGAGGATCGTGGCGCCCGCCTGGCGCTCGAGCAGCGCCTCGGCGAGCAGCGCGGTGAGGAAGTCGCCGTCGACGAAGGCGCCGGTGTCGTCGATGAAGAAGCAGCGGTCCGCGTCGCCGTCCCACGCGATGCCGAGGTCGGCGCCGGTCTCGCGGACCTTCTCGATGATGAACTCGCGGTTCTCGGGCAGCAGCGGGTTGGGCTCGTGGTCGGGGAAGTTCCCGTCCGGCGTCCAGTAGGCGGTCTCGAGGTCGAGGCCCAGGCGCTCCAGCACCGGGCCGACCATCGGGCCGGCCATGCCGTTGCCGCCGTCGACGACGACCTTCAGCGGCCGCACCTTCGCCGGGTCGATGAACGCCAGGGCGGCGGCCTGGAACGCGGCGTAGACGTCCTCCTCCGTCACCGCGCCGGGCGTCGCGGCCGGGCCACCGGCGAGGAACGCCTCGTCCTGGGCGAGCCGGCGGATGTCCTGGATGCCGCGGTCGCCGGAGAGCGCCAGCGCACCGCGCTCCACGAGCTTCGCGCCGGTGTAGGCCTTCGGATTGTGCGAGGCGGTGCACATGAGCCCGCCGTCGAGGCCCCGCGAGCCGACGGTCCAGTAGAGCATCTCCGTGCCGACCTGGCCGATGTCCAGCACGGAGGCGCCCTCGCGCACGATGCCGTCGCGGTAGGCGCGCGCGAGCGTCGGCGCGGTCAGGCGCATGTCGCGTCCGAGCCCGACGTGGACCTCGTCGACGGGCTTCTCGGCGAGCTTCGCGATCACGTGGGCGAACGCCCGGCCGATCGCGTGCGCGACCTCCGGCGTGATCTGCTCGTCGGCGAGGCCACGGACGTCGTAGGCCTTGAAGATCTCGGACGGGACGGACATGAGAGCCGGATCCTACGGTTCCCCGCCCCGGGCCCGTGGGCCGGGCGGAGAGCGGGACGCCACTGCGACCGCCGGTAGCAATTTCGGATACCGGCCGGTATCTTGATCTCGGCCGTCCCGCCGGGGCGGCACGGAGGAGGACCGATGCACGACCCGCAGACCACCGCCGACCGCGTCGCGCAGCTCGCGCAGCCGCTCGAGCTGCCCCGGGGCGGCACCCTGCCCAACCGGATCGCGAAGAGCGCGCTGAGCGAGCAGCTCGGGGACCGCCGGGGCGCGCCGTCGCCGGAGCTCGTGCGCCTGTACGAGCGGTGGGGCCGCGGCGGCGCGGGCCTGCTCGTCACGGGCAACGTCATGGTCGATCGCCGGCACCTCGGCGAGCCGCGCAACGTCATCGTGGAGGACGATCGCGACCTCGACGCTCTCCGCGCCTGGGCGTCGGCGGCGAAGGCCGGCGGCGCCCGCGCGTGGGTCCAGGTCAACCATCCCGGTCGGCAGGCGATGTGGTTCGCCGGCGGCACGCGACCGGTCGCCCCGAGCGCCGTCGGCGCGAACGTCCCGGGCTACGTGACGCCCCGCGCGCTCACCGAGGCCGAGATCGAGGAGATCGTCGCCCGCTACGCGGCCACGGCGGCGATCGTCGCGCGCGCCGGCTTCGACGGCGTCCAGCTGCACGGCGCTCACGGGTACCTCATCTCGCAGTTCCTCTCGCCGCGCGCCAACCAGCGCACGGACGGCTGGGGCGGCGACCCCGAGCGCCGGCGGCGGTTCGTGCTCGAGGTGCTGCGGGCCGTCCGCGCCGCGGTCCCCGACGACTTCCCGGTCGGGATCAAGCTGAACTCGGCCGACTTCCAGCGCGGGGGGTTCACCGAGGAGGAGTCCGCGGACGTGCTCGCCGCCCTGGCCGAGGAGGGCATCGACCTGATCGAGATCAGCGGCGGCACGTACGAGGCGCCGGCGATGATCGGCCAGGTCCAGCGCGAGAGCACGCGGCGGCGGGAGGCGTACTTCCTCGAGTACGCCGAGACCGTCCGGGATCGCGTCCCCGGCGTGCCGCTGATGGTCACCGGCGGCTTCCGCGGCCGGGCGGCGATGGAGGACGCCGTCGGTTCCGGGGCGTGCGACCTCGTCGGCCTCGGCCGGCCGCTGGCGCTGGCGCCAGACGGCCCCGCCGGCCTGCTGGACGGCACGCTGGACCGGTTGCGCGACGCCCAGCCGCGGATCGGGGTGCGCACGCTCGACGGGGCGATCGACCTGTACTGGCACACGCGTCAGCTGCACCGTCTCGGTGCCGGGCGCGAGCCGAACCTGCGCGAGCCGGCCTGGCGCACGCTGCTCGCGCTCGGCGTGGACAACGGCTGGGGCGCGCTGCGGCGCAAGCGCGGCTGACCCCGTCGCGGGGGCGCGCTCAGCCGCGCGCG
>JALRCL010000967.1 GCA_023268575.1 Patulibacter sp. | reverse complement strand
GGTTCACCGGCGGGGCGCTGACGCCCGGCCGTCAGCGCTTCTCACCGCGCCAGGAGGAGGTGCTGCACGCGATCGAGCCGATCTTCCTGCGCGAGGGGATCCGCGGGATCCGGATGGGCGACCTCGCCACGGAGGTCGGCTGCTCGCGCAGCACGCTGTACGAGATCGCGCCGAGCAAGGAGGACCTGCTCCTCCTCGTGCTGGACCGGATGATGTTCCGCATCTCCGAGCGCGGCCGCGCCGCGATCGAGGCCGCCGACACGCACGTCGGGAGCATGGGCGCGATGCTCATGAGCGGCGCGCTGGACTTCTCCGCGCTCGGACCGCGCTTCCTCGACGCGGTGCGCGGCCACCCGCCGGCGCGGATGCTCTTCGACCGCTGGGTCACGGTCTGCCGCGACGCGCTGGAGCGGATGATCAGCGACGCGGTCGCCGCCGAGGAGATCCGGCCGGTGATCGCCCCGGTCGTCGCGGAGATGATGTTCTCCGCCGTGCTGCGCTTCACCGAGCCGGACTTCTCCCGCACGACGAAGGTCAGCTCGTCCGACGCCCTGACGCAGATGGTCGATGTCCTGCTCGACGGCCTGCGCCCGCGGACCTAGCTTCGCGCGGGCGTCACGCCGTGGTCTCGCGCGCCGGGAGCGGTGGGCGCACCGCCTCGGCGTTCGCGGCGTCGCCGGGGTGGCCGACGACCTGCCCGCCCGAGCAGTCGGCGGCGAGCACGACGCGTCGCGGATTGCGGATGCCGGCGGCCCCGATCAGCCCGCCGATGATGAGCAGCCCGCCGGCGATCCCCATCCCGAGCCGGAACGCCGAGACGCCCGCCTCGCCGGCGGCGCTGCGCAGCGCCGCCGCCTCGCCGGGCGACGTGCCGCCGAGCTCCGGGCGCGAGAACGGGCCGTCGCGCAGCGCCTCGGCCGCGCGGGCCGCCGAGGGGCCGAGGGGCTCGAAGGCGAGCCGGTCGTCGACGGCGGAGCCGAAGCTCGCCGACACGGCGATCCCGACGACCGAGACGGCGACGAGCCCGGCCACGCGCGCGACCGCGTTGTTCGCGCCCGACGCCGCACCCGCGTTGCGGGCCTCGGCGTCGGCGAGCACGGTCGCGGTGAGCGGCGCCACGGTCATCGACAGGCCGAGCGCGAAGAGCGTCACGGCCGGCAGCAGGTCGGCGACGTAGGAGACGTCGCTGCCCAGGCGCAGGAGGAGCAGCAGCCCGGCCCCGGCGATCAGCGGACCCAGGCCCATGAACAGTCGGGGCCCGTGACGGTCGGCGAGCGCCCCGAACCGCCCGGCGAGGGCGAGCATCACGGCGGTCACCGGGACGAGCGCGGCACCGGCCTCCAGCGCGTCCCAGCCGGCGACCTGCTGGAGGAAGATCACGAGGTAGAACGTCAGCAGCGAGAGCCCGCCGTACATGACGAACGTCTCGACGTTGCCGACGACGAAGTTCCGCCGGCGGAAGAGCCCCAGCGGCAGCATCGGGTCCGGCGAGCGGTCCTCGTGCAGCACGAAGAGGACGAGCAGCACGACGCCGGCCGCGAGGGGCAGCGCGACGTCCGGCGCGCCCCACCCGCCGAGCGGCTGGCGGATCAGCCCGAACGTCAGCCCGCCGAGCCCCGCGGCGCAGAGCAGCGCGCCGGGCACGTCGACGTGGCGGGTGCGGTCCCGCGCCTGCGCGGCGGGGATGACCCGCGCGACGAGCACGACGGTCCCGACGACGAGCGGGACGTTGATGAGGAACACCCAGTGCCAGGAGGCGACGTCGACGAGCCAGCCGCCGAGGACCGGGCCGATCGCAGCGCCGATCCCGCTCCAGGCCGTCCAGGTGCCGATCGCCCGGTTGCGCTCGTCGGCGTCGAAGACCGAGACGATGACCGCGAGGGCCGCCGGCGTCAGGGCCGCGCCCGAGGCACCCTGCAGCGCGCGGCCGACGACCAGCACCTCGATCGTCGGCGCGAACGCGCAGAGCACGGAGGTGACGCCGAACCCGACCACGCCGAAGAGGAACACGCGCCGCGCGCCGAGCACGTCGCCGATCGACCCGGCGACGAGCAGCAGCGAGCCGAGCGTCAGCAGGTAGCCGTTCGTCACCCACTGCTGGCCGGCGAGGCCGCCGCCGAGGTCGTCGCGGATCTCGGGCAGCGCGACGCCGACGACGCTGCCGTCGATCATCACGATCGTCGACGCGAGCACGCAGGCCAGCAGCGTCAGGCGCTTCGTCCGGGCGTCGGCGGGTGCGGGGGGTCGCGGCGTCGCCATCGTCGTCGCCGATTCTCGGGCTTCGGGGCCCGCGGCTCAAACGGGGGCGGTTCCGGGCGCCCGGAACCGCCCCCGTTTGAGCCGCGGGCCCCGAAGCCCGAGAATCGGCGACGACGAT
>JALRCL010000928.1 GCA_023268575.1 Patulibacter sp. | reverse complement strand
AGGTCGTGCAGCGCCACGCCCCACTCGAACAGGAGCATGAGCAGGACGTTCACCACCGGCTGCGCGAGGTAGCGCGGCTCCCACGGCTGCTTCGGATCGACCCGCATGATCTCGTAGCCGACGTCCTTGTCCTTGCCCACGATGTTCGTGAACGTGTGGTGGACGTAGTTGTGGGAGTGCTTCCACGACGCCGCCGTCGAGGCCGTGTCCCAGTCCCACGTCGAGGAGTGGATGTTCGGGTCGTTCATCCAGTCCCACTGCCCGTGGAGGATGTTGTGCCCGAGCTCCATGTTCTCGAGGATCTTCGCCACCGAGAGGCCGGTGGTCCCCAGCGCCCACGCCGGCGGGTAGCGCGACGCCATCAGCACGATCCGCGAGAGCGCGACGAGCCGCCGGTGGAAGGTGATGAGGCTGCGGATGTACGTCGCGTCGCGCTCGCCGAGGTCGGCCTTCACCTCGTCGTGGAGCGCCTGGAACCGCTCGCCGAGCTCCTCGATCTGCGCGTCGGTCAGCCGGTGCAGCGGGTTGTGCGAGGCCGGGTCGAACGGCCGGCCGGACGGCCGGTCGGCGTCGCCGACGGTGTCCGGGCGCGTGGCGGTGCTGGGTCCGGTGTCGGGGCTCATGCGGGCCTCCTTGGATCGGTGGGACGGGACGGCGACGCGGGGCGCGCGCCGCGTGAGCGGGGGGCCGGGGAGCGGAGCGGGCGACGGGTCACAGCTCGATCTCCACGTCGCCCTCGGGCGCGTTGACGCAGGTGCGGACCGTCTGGCCCTCCTCGCCGTGGACCTCGCCGGAGCGGAGGTCGCGCAGGCGCCCGGAGCGCAGGCGCCCGACGCAGGTGTGGCAGATGCCCATCCGGCAGCCGTGGGGCAGCGTCGCGCCGGCCTCCTCGCCGCCGACGAGCAGCGAGACGCCGGGCGCGCAGGTCGCCTCGACGTCGGTGACGAGGAAGCGCACGGTGCCGCCGGAGCCCTCGGCGCCGCCGGCCCCCGTCCCGATGACCGGCTGGAAGCGCTCGGTGCGCAGGAGCTCGGGGTCGTCGCCGTGGTCCTGCCAGTGCTCCTCGAACGCGTCGATCATCTCGCGCGGGCCGGAGAGGAACGTCGCGCGCTCGCGCCAGTCCGGCACGAGGTCGTCGAGGTCGGTGCACGCCAGGCGGCCACTCTCGGAGGAGACCTGCTCGTGCAGGCGGTAGCCGTCGTGCTCGCGGGCGAGCGCGCGCAGCCGCTCGCCGAAGATGAACCCCTCCCGCGTGCGGGTCCCGTGCAGGTGCACGACGTCGCGCAGGCCGCCGCGGCGCTGCAGCTCGCGGAGCATCGCGAAGATCGGCGTGATCCCGCTTCCGGCGGTGATCAGGAGCAGCTGCTCGGGCAGCGGATCCGGCAGGAGGAACTCGCCCTCGACGTCGCCGAGCAGGACCTGCGTGCCGTGCGCGCAGCGGCGCGTGAACCACGGCGACATGCGGCCCTCGGGGACGTGCTTCACCGTCACCGATACGAGCCCCCCGGGATGCTC
This sequence comes from Patulibacter sp., assembly GCA_023268575.1. GTDB lineage: Bacteria > Actinomycetota > Thermoleophilia > Solirubrobacterales > Solirubrobacteraceae > Patulibacter. The sequence goes on along the minus strand of JALRCL010000928.1, from coordinate 2,771 downwards.
GGGGTCGCTCGTGATCGAGTACGCGCGCCAGTGGCGGATGCCGTCGATCTCGGCGCCGATCCGCAGGTACTGGCCCGGACGGTGCCCCGGCCACGGGGCGTTCGGCTGGACGACGATCGTCGCCGCCTCGTCCGTCTCCGGGACGACGCGCTGCACCGTGCCCGTGAGCTCCCGCGTGGACCACGCGGGGTTCAGCAGCGCGAGGTAGTCGTCGGGCAGCAGCGGCGTCGTCATCGCCCGCGCGGCCTGCAGCAGCCGGCGGCGCAGCACGGGTACGCGGGGGGTGGCGGCGGTCTCGACCATGCGGCTCCTCGTCCTCGGTCCGCGGCCGAGGGAGGCCGCGTCCTGCGCGACCGGATGCCCGGTCGTCGGTGCGACCAAACCACGTGGAGTGCACGACTGTCAACTCAGATCGTGCACGGGCGCTCCCGGCGGCGGCCGGACGGCGGGCCCCAGGGTCCGCGGTCGGCACGTGCAGGCGGTCCGGAACGTGCGCCGGGCGGCGGTACCGGGTCCCGGGCGTCAGCCGGCGGGCGTCACGACGCTGCTCTCGGCGTCGCGCCCGGCGGCTTCCTCGGCGGCCGCCGCGGCCTGCGCCGCGCGGTACTTCGCCGCGGTCCGCCGGCGGCCCGGGATCGAGATCGGCGCGCGCTCGCGGCACTCCGCGAGCATCCGTGCGCTGAACTCCGCGGGCCCCTCGCCGGGCTGCACGCCGCCGCCGGCGGGCCGGAAGAACTCGATCCGGATCGACGGGCGCTTCGGGAAGCGGACGATGTCCACGGTGCCCCGGATCGCGATGCAGACGACCTCGGCCTCCGGCACCTCCTGCGCGAGCCGGCCGATGCCGCTGCGGGCGCGCAGGGTGCGACCGCGCGACATCGTCCCCTCGGGGAAGACGCCGATGCAGGACCCGGCGCGCAGCTCCTGGATCGCCGTCGCCATCGCGGCCGCGTCGCCCTTGCCGCGCTGGATCGGGATCTGGCCCATGCCGTCCAGCACCCAGCCCAGCGGGCCCTTCCAGAGCGTCGACTTCGCGAGGGCCCGGATCTGTCGGTGCGGCGCCGCGACGGCGACGGCGACCGGATCCCAGTAGCTGTCGTGGTTGCCGATCACGAGCGTCGGACCGCTCGCGGGCAGGTGCTCCGCGCCGACGACCTCGATCCGGCCCCAGTGGCGGATGATCGGGATCGAGACGGTCCGCACGACGCGGTACATGCGGGTCATGGGGGTCGCGCTCACGCCCCGAACGGTACCCGCCCGCCCGCGAACCCCGGAAGCTCGTGGCGCACCGCCACCCACGTGGCCGCCCGAGATCGCGCCGCGGCGACCGCCCGATGCCGGTCGCGCCGCCGGAGCGGGCTGGTCAGCCGACCACGACGTCGCCGGGCGCCTCGGGCGCGAGGAACCGGAGCGCGCGGCGCCCCTCGGCGCCGATCGCGGCGCGTGCGCGCTGGGGGAGCCGCCGGAACGGCACGACGTCGATCCGCGTGCGTCCGCCCTTGCGCACGGCGCTCCAGGTCGCGGCGACGTGCCCGTCGTGCAGCACCGTGGCGGGGACCATGCCGTTGCGGGACGCCAGCGCGTCGCGATCCTCCGCGCGGATGATCCGCCGCCGGTCGGCGTGGGAGAGGATCGCGTTGTCGAAGGCCGGCAGGAACCGGACCGGGGCCGGGACGTCCTCGGCCGGCAGCGGCGCGCCGGCGACGTCGAAGAGCTCCCGGCCGTCCTCGTCACGCAGGACGACGACGTCGTCGATCGCCTGCAGCAGCGCGCGGGTGCCGGTGAGCCCCGACCAGGCCGCGGCGTCGGCGGCGGTCGCGGGCCCGAACGCCAGGAGGTAGCGGCGCAGGAGCGCGCTGCCCGCCTGCTCGGGAGCGAGCGGGCGCCCGAGCACGTCTTCGGCGAGCGCGAAGCGCGCCCGCGCCGGAAAGCCGGTCCACTGCGCGGGGTCGGGCACCATGAGCAGCGGCAGCGTCATCCGGGCGACCATCGCGAGGTCCGCCGCCGGCAGGTCCGGCCAGGTGGCGCCGAGCGGCTCGCGCAGGTCGGCGATCGTCCGCGGCTCCGCCGCCAGCAGCTCGCGCGCCCGCTCGACGAGCCCGGGGACCTCCAGGAGCCCCCGCCGGGCCGGCTGCTGCAGCGCCCGGTCGAGCACCGGCTGCAGCGTGCGGCGGAACGCGACGTAGTCGTCGGCGGTCGCCCAGTGGATCGTGCCGCGCAGGGTGGTGCCGCGCACGATCCGCCGCGCGGCGAGCAGGTCGACGATCGCGGGACGGGTCACGTCCCGCAGGCGACTCCAGAGCCCGAGGAACGGCGGCTCGGGCTCCTGCGCCTGGACGCCGCCGAGGTGAGCGACGCCCGCGACGGGGTCCAGCGGGGCCCGCTCGAGCAGGAGCTGGCGAGCGAGCAGCGCCCGGTTCAGCCGGCGCAGCGTCAGCGGGGCGTCGTCGGTCACGCCGCCACCCTCGCACCGATTCCGGCCGGTTCCTGACCGGAATCGCGGACGGCGGCGTCAACCACGGGCGCGCTGGAGGCGCAGGACGTCGACCTGGATCTGCTTCTGACGGAAGCTGCCGCGGAAGACGGGGCCGGCGCCGGTGACGAGGTCGCCCGGCCGGGGGTCGCGCGCCGGTCGCAGCGACGCCCGGACGTCGAGCACCGTGATGCCGGGGAGCGTCACCCCGCCCGCGGGCAGCTGCTCGCGGACGACGAGGTGCAGGTCACCGTCGCCGTCAGGGTCGACCGACTCCAGACCGATGACGCGCCCGCGG
>JALRCL010000806.1 GCA_023268575.1 Patulibacter sp. | reverse complement strand
AACGCCTGGCAGCCGGACGCGAAGCCGGCCTGCAGCGGCGCGCCCTGCAGCAGCCGGTAGGCGCCGTAGGCCTGCATGAGGCCGGTCTGCTTGTAGTTGCAGGCGCCCCGGATGAGGACGTGCGCGCGGCCGAGCGGACCCGTGGCGTGGACGGAGTCCAGCGAGCGGTTCACGCGCTGGTTCTCGCGCGGCGGCATGCCCGACTGCATCTTGTCGGCCTCGGCCTTCAGGGCCGGGCCCTGCTGCTCCGGCGGCAGCTGGCTGATCTCCGTCGCCACCGCGCCGGCCATCTGGATGATGCCGTTCATGAGGTTGCGGTCGAAGAGGCCGCCGAGCACCCGGCAGTTCGCGACGCGATGGTCCTGCTGGAACCAGACCGGGTGCGACGTGCCGCCCCACGGCAGCGAGAGCGCGAGCTCGTGCTGGCCGGGGACCTGCAGCTCGGTGCCGCCGGCGGCCTCCCACGGCACGAGCTGGTTGGCCTCGAGGTAGTGGGCCGGCTCGAGGAGGTTCGTGAAGATCGTCTGGGTCGACGCGTACGTCGGGAAGCCCTTCCAGAGCACGAGGATGTCGAGCGAGTCCAGGCCCGGCTCCTCGAGCGCGATCTGGGCGGCGATCTCGCCCGTCGTGTACATCTGCGCGATGCCGGGGGAGAGGAGGAGGTTCGCCTCGGCGAACTGCGCGCCCCAGCGGTCGCGGGCGTCGAGCACCCAGTTCTGCTCGCCGGTCGTGTCGAGGTAGTGCACGCCGGTCTTCAGGCAGGCCTCGACGACCTCCGGGCCGAGCTCGGCGAACGGTCCGACGGTGTTGCAGACGACCTTCGCGCCGTCGAAGAGCTCCGTCAGCGCCTCGACCGTGTGGTCGACGGCGACGACCTCGTACTCGGCGTTCTCCATCCCCGGGATCGCCTCGACGACCTGGCGCACCCGGTCGGCGTTGCGACCCGCCGCGATGAACGGGATCTGGTACTCGCGGAGGTACTCGGCGATGAGGCGGCCGGTGTAGCCGCTCACGCCGTAGACGACGACGGGGTGCTTGCTCATGGCGGCGATGCTCTCCGCGGCGCCCCGGCCACGTCTTGTGCGATTCCGGGCGTCGGGTCGCCGGGGGGTGTCGGGTTCCGAACGTCGCGCCGCTGGTGGGCGAATGCCCCCGACGGCGCCGGATCGGGCGGCCTAGAGTGCGCCATGGCCACGAGTCTGCCCGCCGGCCTGCGGCCGCCGACCTCCTCGCGCGCGTCGGTGGCGTGGCTGCGGCCGGTGCCCGACGGGCCGCCGCCGGCCGAGGGCCCGGCGCCGCGCACGCGAGCGCTCGCGTCGACCGTCGACGGCACCGCGCTGGCCACCGCCGTCGTGGGAACGATCCTCGACGAGGTCTTCCCGGACCGGCGCGACGACCTCGCCTTCCGCGACGCGCTCGGCTCGTGCGTGGGGGAGAACGTCGCGGCGATCCTCGACCTGCTCCGCGGGCAGACGACGCTCGGGGCGATGGAGCCCCACCGGGCGCTGCGCTTCGCCGACCTCGCGGCCGAGCTGCACATCCCGGTCAGCGTCCTCGAGCGGACCTACTGGGTCGGCGTCGCGCGGCTCTGGCAGGCGTGGCTCGACGTCGTCGTCGCCGATCGCCCCGAGCCCGACGCGCTGCAGGGCCTGCTCGGCGGTCCCACGGCGGTCGTCTTCGCCTACGTCGACCGCGTCCTCTCGGCCGTCATCCCGCGCTACCACCGCCGGCGCGACGAGCTCGCCCGCCGCAGCGACCACCTGCGCCGCGAGACGCTGGAGACGATCGTCGACGGCCACGGCGAGGCGGATCCGGACGCGCTGGAGTCCTGGGAGCGCACCCTCGGCTACCGGCTGCGCGGCGCGCACCTGGCGCTCGTCGTCGACCTCGACGCCGACCGGTCGCTGCCGGCGCTCGTCGGCGAGCTGCGGACGGCCTCGCGCGCCACGGCGAGCGTCTGCCGGCAGGAGGGTGCGCGGAGCTGGACGATCTGGCTCGGCCATCCCGAGGGGTTCGAGGAGGACCGCCTCGCGGCGCTGCGCCGCCGGCTCGAGCAGCTCGTCGTCCGGGTGGCGGTGGGCGAGCCGGGGACCCGCCTGACGGGCTTCCGACGCAGCCGCGAGCAGGCGCTGCAGGCCGCGCGCGTGCAGCGCGCCGTCGGCGGGCTCGAGGACGGGACCCCGATCAGCTGGTACGCCGACGTCCGGCTCGAGTCGCTGCTGCTCGCCGACGAGGCGGCCGCCCGGCGCTACGTCGCCGAGGAGCTCGGCCCGTTGGCCGCCGACGACGAGCGCTGCGAGCGGATCCGCGACACGCTCCTGGCCTGGCTGGGCAGCGGCAGCCAGGCGGCCGCGGCCGCGACCCTCGGCCTGCACGAGAACACCGTCCGGCACCGGATCCGCCAGGCCGAGGCGCTCCTGCCCGACGTCCTGGCGCAGCGCCGCACCGAGCTGCAGGTCGCGCTGCGGCTCGCCCGCGTGCTCGGTGCTTGAGCCCCTGGGCCTGGAGCCAGGCGCTCTGCGCGTGGGCCGGACGGGCCTCAGCGCGAGGGCAGGAGGTAGCTCGGCAGGTCGGCCGTGCTGTCGCCGATCAGCCCGAGCCAGTTGAACGGCAGGTGGTAGATCAGCACGAACGCCGTCATCGACACGCCGACGATCGCGAGCCAGCTGACCGGCTCGCGCCAGCGCGGCGGGACCTGCTCGAGGCCGCGCTCGGCCCAGCTGCGTCCGTCCGGAGCGTCGTGGGCACTCAGCCGGAGGTTCGTGAAGAACGTTCCGAGCGCCGCGACGAGCACCATCTCGTAGAGCGGGAACTGGTACTGCGAGCCGGCGAAGAGGGTGACGCTCTCCGGGGTCTTCGCGTACGCGTAGCCGTGGTCGAGGCGGATGAACACGTTCTCGACCACGAGGTCGAAGAGGCAGGCGGCGACGAACACCACTGCGAGCGCCGTCCCGTTGCGGATCCCGGGCCAGCGGCGACGCATCCGCCCGATCGCCGGGACGGCGACGAGCGCGACGCCGATGCAGAAGTACATGTACATCGGGGTGCCCCAGACGATCCCCTCCGCGTACCGCGACTGATGGCCCGGGTCGGCGAACGGCAGGAACGACGACCAGGACCCCACGTTGATCGAGTGCTGGTTCCACGCGAAGAGGTACTCCTGGGTGTTCAGGAACCCGTCGGTGACGCTGCCGAGCAGGCATCCGAGGGCGATCTTCGCCTCGATCCCGAGGCGGCGGGCGCGGCGCCAGGGCCGGATCGCGACGAGGTAGGCGATCGACGCCATCTCGACGACGCTCGCGGCCTCGGAGAGGCGCAGCAGGACGAGACGCCAGGTCGGTAGCTCGTCGGGCCCGAGAACGGCGACCGGGCCGAACTCGTCGGGCGAGAGGAGCCACCGGCCCCACGCCGTGAGGGCCATGGCCGCCAGCAGGATCCCGACGCCCGCCCAGACGAGCACCGCGCCACGTCGGTCCACCGGGTCGACGGGGAGGCGTGCCGGAGACGTGGTCGGAGGCGCGAGCCGGTCGAGCACGGCAGATTTGTACATCATGTCGTCATCGTGGTCCAGCGGACGACTCGGCCGGGTGGCCGGCGGGGTAGGCTCCGCCGGTGCCCGACAGCAGCCAGGCGCGCGCAGGCGCCCGTCGTCGCGCGGGAACCCGTCGCGATCTGCTGGACGCGACGGTCCGACTGCTCGACGAGGGGGCGACCCAGGCGACCCTCTCGATCGCCGACATCTCGCGTGAGGCGCAGGTCTCGCGCGCGACCTTCTACGGGCACTTCCGCGACCGCACCGAGCTCATCGTCGCGCTCGCGGAGGAGCAGATCGCCTGGCTGACGGAGGCCGGTCGCCCGGCGCCGCCATCGGCCGATCCCAGGGCGGCGCGCGCACTCTCTCGCGACGCGGTGCGTGGATCGGTCGCGACGCTCGTGGCCGGGTGGCAGGCGCGGCGGTCGGTCCTCTCCTCGATCATCGAGGTCGCCGAGCACGACGCCGCGGTCAGGCGGCTCTGGGTCGGCGGGATCCACGACGTCGCCGAGGTCGCCCGTGAGGTCTTCGTCGGTCACTGGCGGTCCGGTCGGGGCGCGGCGCCGGGCGACGCGCTCGTCGTGTCCGAGGCGCTCGCCTGGATGATCGAGCGCTCGTGCCACCAGATGCTCGCGGGCCGCACCGAGCCCGAGCAGGTCGTCGACGCGCTGACGGAGATCGTCTGTCGCGTCGTCGGCGTGGACTGACCGTCCCGCGTCCGGCGGGGCGCGCGGCGTCCCCACGGTGTCCGTGGCCAGGCGTGCGCGCGTGCTGTTCGTCGGGGTCGGGCGTGCGCGCGGCGCGGCCTCGACGATCTCCGCGTCCTGCGCGCGGTCGTCGGTCTCGCGCGGCGGGGCGGATCGAGCGCGACGGGCGCCGGGAGCGCGTCGTGGTCCGTCGGGGCTTGTTGCGCGCCGTCTCGGCCGCTCGCGGTCGTCGCCGGTCCCGGTCGAATGCGACATGTTGTACAAAACGCAGGATGAGCACTGCGCCCGACCGTCCCCGCGTCTTCGTCGTCGGGGCCGGCCCCTCCGGTCTGACCGCGGCGCACCGCCTCCGCGCCGCGGGGTGCCACCCCGTCCTCCTGGACCGCCGCGACCGCGTCGGCGGGCAGATCCGCACCCACCGCGAGGCCGGCTACCTCATGGAGGAGGGTGCGACGCTGCTGCCCTCCGCGTACCGGCCGGTCCTGCGGATCGTCGCGGAGCTCGGCCTGCAGGACGCCCTGATCCCGGCCGGCTCGCGCGTCGGGTTCGCCCGGGATGGCGCGATCCACGAGCTGCGGTCCGAGGCGCTCTTCCGCGACGCCGCGCGCAGTCCGCTGATCGGACCGGCCGCGAAGCTCGCCCTCGCCCCGCTCGGCCTCGTCAACGCGCGGATCGCGAAGCACCTGAACTACGAGGACCTCTCGAGCGCCGCGGCGTGGGACCACGAGACGCCACGCGAGTTCTGCGCGCGGCACCTCGGGATGTCCGGCGACGCCTACGACTACGTCATCGACGCGACCGTCCGCGGCGTGCTCGGCGTGCGCAGCGACACGATCTCCGTCGTCGAGCTGTTCTTCATGATCAACAACATCCTCGGGACGACGCTCTACGCGTTCCGCGACGGCTACTCCGAGTACATCGAGACGCTCGCCGCCGGTCACGAGGTGCGGCTCGGCGCGACGGTCCACGAGGTCGTGGAGACCGCTGACGGCGTCCGGATGGCGTATGCCGACGCCGACGGCGAGCACGAGGAGGAGGCCGCGGCGGCGGTCGTCACGATCCGCGGCGACCGGATCCCCGACCTCCTGCCCGGGTACTTCGACGACCCATCGTGCGCGGCGTTCCTGCGCGACCTGCAGTACACGAAGTGCGTCGTGATGAACACCGGCGTGACGACCCCGCCGGCCGGCGTGCGAGCGTCGGTGACGAACGTCCCGGAGTCGATCGAGTCGGGCGTCATGGGCTTCACCTGCGAGCACAACAAGGCTCCGGGGCGCGCCCCGGCCGGCAAGGGGCTGCTCTGCTTCCTCTCGATGACCGAGGACGCCGAGCGGCTCGTCGGCGAGGACGACGACACCGTCCGGGAGTGGTTCCTGCGCGGCGCGGAGCGGATCCTCCCCGGCGTGTCCGAGACCGTCGACTACACGCGGATCTCGCGCTGGGACGAGGTCATCGTCTACTCGCGTCCGGGCCTGTACCGCGCGCTCGGCGACTTCGTCCGTCGCCGGCCGCGCGGGACGCGGATCGAGCTCGGCGGCATCTTCTGGTCGTCGTCGAACATCTGCACCGCCACGACCGCCGGCGAGCGCGCCGTCCGCGACCTGCTGCCGGTCCTGCGGGCGGGCACGGGCGCTTCGGCGATCGCGCCCGCCTGACGGGTGCCCGGCGGGCCGCCGTGCGGCATCCTCCGGCGGGTGGCGCGCCGCTCCCCCCGCCGGCTCCTGCTCGTCCTCGGGACGCTGCTCGTCCTGCTCGCCCTGCCCCTGCAGCACCTGCACCGCACGGCACAGGAGGAGCGCGTCCGCGCGCACGCCTCGGCGCTGCTCGCCGAGCCGGCGGTCCGCGACGCCCTGGAGCGCGAGGCGCTCAGCAGCGCGACCCGCCAGATCGCCCGGGCCAGCGGGCTGCCGGCCGACCAGGTGCGGCAGGCGATCGCCCCCTTGACCGCGCCGGTCATGCGGTCCTCGGCGTTCGAGCGCGCGTGGCGCGGAGCGGCCGTTCGCGCCGTCCGGCGGACGCTCGACGCCGACGACCGGACGATTCGCTTCACCGTCGGCGACGTCGTGGCCGCGATCGAGGAGGACGGCGGGCGGCTGCCGCCGGTGCTGGAGCCCTACCGCGCCGCGGCCGATCGGCTGACCGTCGTGACGTACGAGCGCAGCGCGAGCGCGGCCCGCTGGACCGACCGGGCGAGCGACCTCGCCGCCCTCGGGTGGCCGATGCTCCTCGCGGGGCTCGGGGCGCTGGGCCTCGCGGTGGTGCTCGCGCCCGGCGCCCGGTCGCTGGCGCTCGCCGGTCTCGGCGCGCTCGCCGCGGGCGCGGTGGTGCTCGTGGCCGAGCGCCTGGGTCGCGCCTCGGTCGAGCGGGCCGCGGAGGGCACCGGCGACCAGGAGGTGGCGCGCGTCGTCTGGGACGAGCTCGTCGGCGGCCTGCGGCCCGTGGCGGCCGGGGTCGCGGGCGCCGGGCTGGTCGCGCTCGTCCTCGCGCGCCTGCTCCGCCGGCGGCCGCCGGTCAGCGCGGGCAGGTCCAGCGCGCGGCGCTGAGCGAGCGCCGCTTCACGATCAGGCTGATCCCGCGTCGGCGCGCGTCGGCGCACGAGCGCAGGCCCGCGCGGCGGTACTCGATCGCCAGCACCGGCCGGCCGCGGCGCACGAACGGCGAGTACGCCCCGCACTCGCGGTACTGGAAGCAGCTCTCGACGACGGCGCCGTCGAACCAGTCCACGAGCCGCGGGACGAGGGAGCCGGTGTTCTTCAGGACGACGGCGAGCCCCTGGCGGTGCGCCTCGTCGGCGATCGCGCGGTCGAACGTCACCTGGTCGGCGGCGCTGATCGGGAACCCCGTCGGGTTCTCGTGGCCGTTGACGTTGTCGGGGTCGACGCCGTCGAAGCCCTTGCGCGCGCAGGTCGCGATCCGGTCGCGCATGATCGGCAGCAGGACGTCGAGGCGTCGCACGTCGAGCCACCGCTCCTGGGGCCAGCCGTCGTAGACCTTCCCGACGACCGCCGCCGGGAAGCGGTCGGCGTCGGCGCGGTAGGACTCGGTCGACCCGGCCGAGAAGTACCCGAGCACGCGGTGCCCGCGCCGGCGGAGGGTCCGCACGGTCGCCGCGGACGCCTCGTCGCAGTCGAGCTCGACGATCGGGGCGGCGACGCGCGTGACGGTGCGCCCGGCGAGCTGGATCTGCCACGGTCGCGTCGTCGCGCGAGGGGTCCAGCAGCCCTCGCACGCGACGGGCCGCTCCGCCGCGCCGGCCGGCCCGGGAGCGCCGGCGAGGCCGGCCGCCGACGAGGCGAGGAGGAGCAGCAGGACGGCGCGACGCACCCGGAGATCGTCGCCGAACCGGGGCCGCCCGCCAAGGGCGATCACCCGAACGTCGACGCCCGACCCTCGACCCCGCGGGCTGGGCGCCGCGTGCCCCGCCCGGCGGCGTGGGCGACGATCGCGGTGCGCAGCGCGGCGACGCTCGCCCCCGGGCGGCGGGTCGTCGGCCGGGCGAGCGAGACGTCGAACCCGCCGGCCTCCTCGTCCATCGCGACCCATGCGAGGTCGGTCACGGGGCCGACGAGCGACCGCGGGAAGAGCGCCACGCCGAGGCCGTGACGCACGAACTCCACGAGGTTCGCCGTGTCGTTGATCTCGTAGGCGACGTCCCGCGTCAGCCCGGCCGCGGCGAAGGCGCGGTCGTTGTTGATCCGCGTGCCCCATGCGGGCGGCAGCTCGACGAACGGCTCCCCGGCGATGTCGCGCAGGCGCAGGCGCTCGGCGCGGGCCAGCGGGTGGCCGAGCGGGCAGATGAGGCCGACGGGCTGGCGCGTGAGGAGCTCGAGCTGCACGCCGTCGACCGGCTCGCGCAGCGACACGAGCGCGAGGTCCAGCCGGCCGTCGGCGACCTGGGCAGCCATGTCGCGCGAGCCCCCGCCGTGCCGCACGCGCACGGTGACGTCGGGATGATCGCGCCGGAAGGCGGCGAGGATCGCCGGCGGGTTCGGCGCCGGCGGGCGCATCGCCTGCATGATCCCCAGCGTCACGGTGCCCCGCAGGCCGCCGCGGACCGCGTCGACGGCGTCCCGTGCGGCGGCCGCCGCCGCGAGCGTCGCCCGGGCCTCGGGCAGCAGCGCCCGGCCGGCGTCGGTGAGCTCGGCGCCGCGCGCGAGGCGGCGGAAGAGCTCGGCGTCGAGCTCCTGCTCCAGGCCCCGGACCGTGGCCGAGACCGCGGACTGCACGACGTGCAGCCGGTCGGCCGCGCGAGAGAAGCCGGCCTCCTCCGCGACCGCGACGAACGTCTCCAGCTGGCGGAGGTTCACCGGGACAGCGTACTCAGTGATCGCGAATCGCGATGGCAACGAGCATGACTATGCGTTGATCGCGATAGCTCTCGGGCGCACCATCTGGTCATGTCCACCACCGTGCTCCCGACGTCCCCCTCGGCGGCCGGCGCCACGCGTCCGGCGGCCGAGGGGTCTCTGGGTCGCTCGGGGCGCCACGCCGTCGGCACCTGGGCGATCGCCTACGCGTTCCTCGTCGTGATGGCGTTCTCCGCCGTCCCGACGCCGCTCTACGTCCTGTACCAGGCGCGCGACGGGTTCTCGTCGCTCACCGTGACGCTCATCTTCGGCGTCTACGCGGTGGGGGTGGCCCTGAGCCTCTTCCTCGTCGGCCACCTCTCCGACCGCCACGGGCGCCGGGCGTGGACGCTCTTCGCGGTCGGCGTGAACCTCGTGGCGGCGGCGATCTTCCTCGCGTCGGCCGCCCTGCCGGCGCTGCTCGTGGCGCGCTTCCTCGGCGGTCTCGGCGTCGGTGCGCTGACGGCGACGGCGACGGCGTGGATCGCCGAGCTCGACGGCC
>JALRCL010000794.1 GCA_023268575.1 Patulibacter sp. | reverse complement strand
CGGGATCGAGGTAGCCGAGCACGAGGTTCGCGTCGGTCACCGTCGGCTGGCGGCCGCCCATGTCGAAGCAGACCGGCCCGGGGTCGGACCCGGCGCTGTCGGGCCCGACGGTGATGCTCTCGTGGGTCGAGTCGTAGCGGGCGATCGAGCCGCCGCCGGCCCCGAGGGCGACCATCGAGACCATCGGGATCTGCACCCGCCAGCGATCGACGATCGGGTCGAACTCGTAGAAGCGGATGCCGCCGCCGGTGACGAGGCCGATGTCGAACGACGTCCCGCCCATGTCGACGGTGATGAGCTCCTCCAGGCCGAGCTCGTCGGAGACCTGCTCGGCGGCGTTGAGCCCCGCGACCGGGCCGGCGTGGATCGTCTGCAGCGCGTGCGTGCGGTTGAGCTGCGACATGCCGCCGGAGTTGTGGACGATCTGCATCGGCCGGCGGTAGCCGCGCTCGCGCAGCGCGCGCTCCAGCGACCGCAGGCCGTGCTGCATCTCGCGGTGCAGGTACGCGTCGAGGATCGCCGACATCGAGCGCGCGTACTCGCCCTTCTTCAGCGAGACGTCGTGGGAGCAGACGATCGGGAACGCCCCGAGGTAGGACCCCGGGTACTCCTCGAGCACGATCCGCTCGACGAGGTCCTCGTGGACCGGGTTCATCACCGAGTGCAGCAGCACGACGACGAAGCCGCGCACGCCCTGCTCGACGAGCCGCTGGACCGCGGCGCGGATGTCGTCCTCGTCGGCCGGCACCACGACGTCGCCGGCGTGGTCGACGCGCTCGCGGATGCCGACGATGTGCTCGGGATCGATGAGCGGGGTCGGCCGGTTGGCGCCGGGCAGGTCGGACTTCTCCAGGTCGGTGAGGCCGTCGCCGTACTGCAGTCCGCGTCCGAGGATCACCGTGTCCTCGTAGCCGAGGGTCGTGATGAGCCCGAGCTTCGGTCCCGAGCGCTGGATCAGCGCGTTCGTCCCGAGCGTCGTGGCGTACCGCACCGACTCGACGCCCTCCAGGACGGTCTCGACGGTCTCACCGAGCTCCTCGGCGCCCGTGGCGAGCGCGGCGAGGAACCCCTCGGAGAGGTTGTGGTGGGTGGTCAGCGCCTTCGCCTCGATCCGCTCGTCGTCCCAGACGAGGAAGCAGTCGGTGAAGGTGCCGCCGATGTCGACGCTGATGCGCCTCATCGCTCCGTCTCCTCGTCGCCGGTGGTCGCGGCCGCGGCGCGGCGGCGCCGCAGCCAGTCGAGGTCGAGCTCGATGTCGTGGGTGATCGGGTGGCCCGGCGGGAGGTACTCGACCTCGACGAGCGCCGCGCAGCCCGGGCAGTAGTACTCCAGGAGCTGGCACCACGCCGCGTCGGGCGCGAACGTGTACGGGTAGGCCTCGGGATCGATCAGCGGGCGGTGGACCTCCGCCGGATCGCGGCGGTGCACGAGCAGCCCGCGCTTGTAGCTCTCGCGCGCCGACCCGTGCTCGCGCTCGCAGCGCGAGCAGCGCCACGTCTCGCGGTCGAGGTCGACGTCGAGGTACTCCGTGATGCGTTCGATGGTGGCCATCGTCAGGCCTCTCGGTTGAGGATCGACTGGTCGTACTGGTCGCGCTCGAGCACCCAGCCGGGTGGCACGCAGACGGTCTCGATCTCACCCGCGACGATCGCCGGGCCGACGATCCGCGCGCTCGTGGCGGCGACCGCGTCCGCGGCGTGGATCGGGGTCGGCAGGGCGCGCTCGCCGTCCCACCAGACCTCGCGGGTGCCGGTCGGCGCCGGCGGCTCGCCGGGCCGGTCGTGCGCCGGGAAGCCGATGTGGGGCAGCGGCGCGCGGGCGATCAGCACGACCTCGACCGCGCCGTCCTCGACGGTCGAGCGCGCGACGGTGAACGTCACGTCGTCGAGCGAGAAGCCCTCGCCGCGCATGTCGATCTGCGCGCGCTGGGTCAGCTCGTCCTCGGCGCGGTCCGCGCCGGCGTCGTCGCCGGCGGCGACGAGCCGCGTGTAGCGGTGCTCGACGTCGGCGAACCCGATGCCGAAGGCGCTGCAGACGCTCGCCAGGCCGGGCACGAGGACGCGGTCGATGCCCGCGTGCTCGGCGATCCGCGCGGCGTGCACGGCGCCCCCGCCGCCGAAGGCGATGAGGACCGGGCTGCCCGCGGTGCCGCGCTCCTCGAACCCGGCGCGCAGGTGGCTCCCGATCCGCTGCTCGAGGGCGTCGCGGACCGCGTGCGCGGCCGCCTCGACGCCGACGCCGAGCGGTCCGGCGACGTGCTCCTCGACGGCGCGCCGCGCGCGCTCCGGGTCCAGCGCGACGCGCCCGGCGAACCGCTGCCCCGCGTCGAACACGCCGAGCGCGAGGTTCGCGTCGGTGACCGTCGCCTCCGTCCCACCGAAGCCGAAGCACGCCGGACCCGGCGCGGCGCCGGCGCTGCGCGGCCCGAGCTGCAGCGCGCCGTCCCGGACCTCGGCGATCGTGCCGCCCCCACCGCCGAGCGCGTCGATCCGGCGCATCGGCAGCGAGAGCTCCGTGTCCTCGATCCCGCCGTGGCGGCGCTCCTCGATCGCGGCGTCGGCGAGGAACGCGACGTCGGTGCTCGTCCCGCCGATGTCGATCGTCGCGACGCGGGCGAAGCCGTAGTGGCGGGCGAGCGCACGGGCCGCCTCGACGCCGCCGGCCGGCCCGGAGTTGTGGGTCTTCAGGGCGGTGACCTTCGCGACGCGGTTCGTCGTGCCGTCGTTGCAGAAGACGAACAGCGGCTTGCGCAGCCCGCGGGCGCGCAGGACCGACTCGGCCTCGTAGAGGAACGTCTCCAGCTGGGGGTGCAGGTACGCGTTGAGGACCGCGGTGGCGACCCGGCGTCCGACGTCGGCGTCGGCATCGAGCTCCGAGGAGAAGAGCACCGGCAGCGCGCCGAGGATGTGACGCGGGTACTCGCCGAAGACGATCCGTCGGATCGCCTCCTCCCCCGTGCCCTCGGCGTCGCCGAGCACGACGACGAGCCGCTCGGCCCCGCGCTGCAGCAGGTCCTCGACCGCCCGCAGCACCGGCTCGCGGTCCGCATCGTCGTCGCCGGTCAGCGCGATCTCGCGGACGTGCCAGTCCAGCGGCTCCAGCACGTCGGCGACGAGCGAGCCCGGCGCGGCCGCGTGGATCGCCGCGGCCGCCGGGGCGTCGACGAGCACGCCGAGCCGGGGACCCGACCGCTCGATCACGGTGTTCGTGCCGAGCGTCGTGGAGTAGCGGATCGACTCGACGCGCCGCAGGAGCTCCTCCTGGTCGAGGCCGACCTGCGTGGCCGCCTCGTCGATGAGCTCGCGCAGGGCGATCGTCAGGTCGTGCGGGGTCGTGAGCACCTTGATCGGCCAGGTGCGGCCGCCGGTGCTCACGACGCCGTCGGTGAACGTCCCGCCGGTGTCGATGTCGATCGTCACGGCGTGATCGGTCGTGGACACGTCTCCTCCTCAGTTCACGGCCCGCTGGAGGCCGGTCCAGTACGCGGCGCGCAGCGCCTTCTTGTCGGTCTTGCCGACCGGGGTCCGCGGCAGCTCGGCGGCGAAGCGCACGCGCTTGGGGGCCTTCACCGACCCCAGTGCGGACTTCGCGTGGGCGATGACCGCCTCCGCGTCCTCCCAGTCGTCCTCGCGCGGCACGACGATCGCGAGCACCGCCTCGCCCCAGCGCTCGTCCGGCACGCCGATCACGGCGCACTCGCGGACCTGCGGCAGCGCGAGGATCGCGGCCTCGACCTCGGCCGGGTAGACGTTGAAGCCGCCGGTGATGACGACGTCCTTCTTGCGGTCGACGATGTAGACGTAGCCGTCCTCGTCGAGCTCGCCGACGTCCCCGGTGTGGTGCCAGCCCCCGGCGTGCAGCTCCGCGGTGGCGTCCGGCCGGCCGAGGTACCCGGGCGCCACGAGCCGCGAGCGCACGACGAGCTCCCCGCGGCCGCCGGCCGGCAGGAGCTCGTCGCCCTCCATCACGGCGACCTGGCACGAGAACGTCGGGCGCCCGCAGCTGGCCAGCCGCTCCGGCCGGTCGCCGGCGACGGCGGCGGCGACCTCCTCCGGCGACAGGTAGGCGAGCAGGAACGGCGCCTCGCCCTGGCCCCAGCACTGGGCCACGCACGGCCCGAACGCCTCGACGCCCTGCCCGAGCCGCTCGGGCGAGACGGGGGCCGCCGCGACGAGCAGCATCGCGAGGCTCGACACGTCGCGCGGGCGCCGCCGCTGGGCGTCGAGCATCGCGTAGTACGCCGTCGGCGGGACGAAGAGGTGGGTGACCCGGTGGCGCTCGATGTGGTCCAGCGCGTCGTCGGCGTCGAACCCCGGCCGGATGACGACGGTCGCCCCGATCGACGCCATGAGGACTCCCATGACGCCCGCCGCGTGGGTGATCGGCGCGACCATGAGGTTCACCGGGTCGGGCACCGCGGGCCAGTGGCGGGTCGTGAGCTCGTTGAGCGTCGCCCAGACCTGGTTCGTCCACTCGACCGCCTTCGAGCGCCCCGTCGTCCCCCCGGTCGGCCACAGGGCGCAGCGCTCGCCGACCGCGCCGAACGGGTCGCCGAGGTCGGGGACCGCGGTCCCGGTGCCGGCGTCGAGGAACGTCTCGATCGGCGCGGCCCCGGGGACCGGGCCGCCGAGCCCGATGACGTGCTCGAGCCCCGGCACGGCGTCCCGCAGCGCGGCGGCGCGGTCGGCGAAGCGCTCGTGGAGGAAGAGCCACCGGCAGCCGACGTCGTTCATGAAGTCCGTCGTGGCCGGGAGCGCGTTGGCGTGGTTCAGCGGGGCCCAGACGCCGCCGGCGCGCCACAGCCCGAGCATCGCCAGGAACCCGTCGGGCTCGTTCGGCGCGAGGACGCCGACCGTCTCCCCCGGCCGCAGCCCCGCGGCGTGCAGCGCCGCCGCGATCCGCCACGAGCGGTCGCGCGCCTCGCCGTAGGTCACGACGCCCTCGTCGCTGACGAGGAGCGGCCGGGCGGGGGCGATCGAGGTGCCCTTGTCGAAGTAGTCGATGACGCGCATGTCCTGTTCCGCCGCCGACGCTAGATCGGGCCTCGCCGACCGGTCTCGGCTCGTTGGGACGAACGCGACGCACGGCTTTCGTCACCTCGGGTGTCGGGTCCCGTGCTTCCGGCGCACGGGTGCGGGCGGATACGACTGACCCATGGCCACCGTCCTCGCACCCCCGGGCCTCGCCGACGACCGCCTCCACGCCTACGAGGCGCTGATCGCCATCGGCGACCGGCTCCACGGCGCGTCGGCCGACGTCGAGGCCGCGCTCGCGCTGATCGTCGACCGGGCGCACGAGCTGCTGGAGGCCGACCTGGCCTGGCTCGTGCTCGTCGACGAGCACGGGATGCTGCGCCCGGCGCACCTGCGGGGCTTCCGCTCCGACGCGTTCCTCGACGTCGCCCTGCCGGCGGCGCTGGGGGTGGGCGGCCGCGCGATCGAGCAGGGCGGCCCGCTCGTCATCCCCGACTACGCGGCCTACGAGCACCCGACGCACGCCGACGTCCGCGACGCGATCCTCGCCGAGGGCGCGGTGACGATCGTCTGCGCGCCGATGCACCGCGACGGCGCGCTCGTCGGAACGCTGTACGTCGCGCACCGACGCCCGACCGCCGTGCCGCGGGAGGCGACGTGGCTGCTCGGCGCGCTCGCCGCGCAGGCCTCGATGGCGATCGCGAGCCGCCGCCTGCACGCCCGCCTGCTGACGCAGCGCGACGCGCTGGAGCGGTCCCTCGGCGTGCACCGGCGCCTCGTCCAGGCGGGTCTCGAGGAGCAGGGGCTCACCGGGCTCGCCGAGGTCCTCGCCGAGCTCGTGGGCCGGCCGCTGCGCATCGAGCAGGACATCTGCGAGCCGCGGATGCTGCGCGTCACCGCGCCCGGCGCGCGCGACGCGCTCCCCGAGCCCATGGAGGAGGGCGTCGTGCATCCGATCCAGGCGGGCATGCGGCGCCTGGGGACGATCACCGTCCTCGGGCCGCCGTGCCTCGAGCCGCTCGCGCGCTCGGCCCTCGAGCAGGGCGCGACGATGCTCGCCCTGGAGCTCCTGAAGCAGCGCGCCGCGGTCGAGGTGGGCTGGCAGCTCAGCGGCGACCTCCTCGAGGAGCTGCTCGCTGCGCCGGGCCCGGTGCCCGAGGCGCTCGCCCGCCGCGCGCGCCATCTCGGCGTCGACGTCGACGCGCCGCACCGGATCGTCGCGCTCGGTGCGCCCGCGGGCGCGGGCGACGCGGCGACGCGCCTGCTGGAGCTCGTCCGGGGACTCGTCACGAAGCGAGCGCTCGGTCGCGGGAGCGGGGCGCTCGCCGTCCGGCGCGCGACGGAGGTCCTCGTCGCGCTGCCCCCCGAGCTCGACGACCGCGCCGACGAGCTGCTCGCGGCGATCCGGGCCGCCGCCCGCTCGGAGGTCGGCGCGCTCTGCGTCGGCGTCGGCTCGCGCAGTCCCGATCTGGCGTCGTCGGCGCGCGCGGCGAGCTCGTGCCTGCGCCTCGCCCGCAGCGCGCCGGACGCCGGGTCGGTCGTCCACTACGACGCGTTCGGCTCGCTGCGGTTCCTGCTCGACGCCGCTGACGTCGCCAACGCGGCGCTCGTCGCCCGGGAGCCGCTGGCCCCGCTCCTCGCGCACGACCGCGCCCACCGGACGCCGCTGCTGGAGACGACGCGCGCGTTCCTGGAGTCCGGCGGCCACCACGGCCGCTGCGCGGCGCGCTGCCACATCGCGTCGAGCTCGCTGAAGTACCGCCTGGCGAAGATCGAGCAGGTCCTCGGCGCGCATCCGAGCGATCCCGAGCTGGGGTTCCGGCTGACCCTCGCGTTCAAGGTCCACGACCTGCTCGAGGTCCTCGGGGTGCAGGACCGGCCGGCCGCCTAGCGCAG
>JALRCL010000770.1 GCA_023268575.1 Patulibacter sp. | reverse complement strand
CGCCGTCGAGGAGTACCTCGAGATCGTCGCCCACGGCCGCGGCGACGGCCGGCAGCAGCCGGATCGTCGCCGGGGTCGTGTCGACGTTGTTGCCGCCGTGGTTGGAGACCGAGATCGCGGTCGCCCCGGCCTGGACCGCCGCCCGAGCGTCGTCGGGGTGCGCGATGCCCTTCACGAGGAACGGGCCGTCCCACTGGGAGCGCATCCAGGCGATGTCGTCCCAGGTCGGCGGCGCCGTCGTCATCCACTCGCCGTAGGCCTCGAAGAACCCGGGCGCCGCGGCTCCGGGGACCGCCATGTTCGGGACGGAGAGGTCGGGCAGACCCCCCGCGCGCACCCAGTCGCGGACCCAGCGCGGGCGGCGGACCGCCTGCGGCGCCATCCGCACGGCGGTCCGCAGGTCGACCTTCTGCGGGATCTCGGGCGAGCCCCAGTCGCGGCGGTGCGAGAACGTCCAGTCGAGCGTCAGGATGATCCCCCGCGCGCCGCCGTCGCGCGCGTGCTCGAGGATCTGGACGATCCGGTCCCGCGAGCCCATCCAGTACGCCTGGAAGAACGTCGCCGGGTTCGCGGCGACGACCTCGCCCAGCGGCTTGGACGCGAAGGAGCTGAGACCCGCGGCGATCCCCGCCCCGGAGACCGCGCGGGCGACGGCGACCTCGCCGTCGGGGTGCACGGCCTGCACGCCCGTCGGCGAGACGACGACCGGGAACGCGAGCTCCTGCCCCATGACCGTCGTGCGCAGGTCGCGCCCCGGGCCGAGCCCGGTGGCGATTCGCGGGACGAGGCCGAGCTGCTCGAACGCGGCGACGTTGCCGGCGAGCGTCGAGCCCGCCTCGGCGCCCGCGATCAGCGCGCCGTAGACCGACGAGGGCAGCCGCTTGCGGGCACGGCGTTGCGCCTCGGCGACCGACTCGAACCACTCCTTCGTGCTGGCCATGCGGGTGCTCCTCTAGCGGGCGCCCGCGACGGGCGTCGGGTCGTCGGTGCTCGGCGCCGTCACGCGGAAGCGCGCCAGCGGGTCCTCGTCGCAGGCCCGGTCGGGCAGCTGCACGGGGCGGGCGGGCAGCGGCTCGCCCTCGGGCGGCAACGCGATCCCGCGGGCCTGTGCGGCCGCCTCGAGGCGCTGGCGCTTGGAGCGCCGCTTGGAGTGGTCGACCGAGGGCTTGGGCAGCAGCGCGTCGCCCCGCTGCGCCAGCAGCTCCTCGCCGTGGCCCAGGACGCACTCGGGGTCCGGTCCGTCCATCGGCAGGCCGGTGAAGAACTTCGCGGCCATGCAGCCGCCGCGGCACGCGTCGAAGAACCGGCAGCTGCCGCACGCGCCGGCGGACTGCGGCTCGCGCAGCTCGCGGAAGAGCGTCGCGTCGCGCCAGACGCCCTGGAACCCGCCGTCGGCGCGGACGTTCCCGGCGAGGAACTCGTCGTGGATCGCGAACGGGCAGGCGTAGACGTCGCCGACCGGATCGATGAGGCAGACGACGCGCCCGGCGCCGCAGAGGTTCAGGCCCGGCAGGGCGTCCCCGTAGGCGGCCAGGTGGAAGAACGAGTCGCCCGTCAAGACGTCCTCGCCGTGGGCGACGAGCCAGTCGTAGAGCTCGCGCTGCTGCTCGGGCAGCGGGTGCAGCTCGTCCCACGTGTCGGCCCCGCGGCCCGACGGCCGCAGGCGGGTGAGGCGCAGCTGCGCGCCGTACGCGTCGGCGATCGCCTTGAACGCGTCGAGCTGCCCGATGTTGTGGCGGGTGCAGACGACGGAGAGCTTGAAGCCGGAGAAGCCGGCGTCCTTCAGGTGCCCCATCGCGGTCATCGCCGTGTCGAACGTGCCGGGGCCGCGCACCGGATCGTTGACCTCCGCGGTCGCCCCGTCGAGCGAGATCTGGACGTCCACGTAGTCGCTGGCGGCCAGGCGCCGCGCGACGTCGGCGTCGATCCGGGACCCGTTCGTGGAGAACTTCACGCCGACCTGGTGCGCGGTCGCGTAGTCCACGAGCTCCCAGAAGTCCTTGCGCACCGTCGGCTCGCCACCGCCGATGTTCACGTAGAAGACCTGCATCCGCTGGAGCTCGTCGATGACCGCCTTGCACTCGTCGGTGGTGAGCTCGCGCGGATCGCGGCGCCCGGAGCTCGACAGGCAGTGCACGCACGCGAGGTTGCAGGCGTAGGTGAGCTCCCACGTCAGGCAGATCGGGGCGTCGAGCCCGGCCTGGAACTCGTCGACGAGGCGCCCGACGGGCGCGGCGATGGTGCTCATGCGGACTCCCGCGGGACGATCATCTCGGTGCGCGCGAGCGTCTCGAGCGCGCGGAGCAGGCCAGGGCGCTCGGGCGCGCTGGCGTGCGCGGCGACCGCGTCGCGCGCGCTGCCGTGATCGGCGAGCGCCTCGACGGCGGCGAGCAACCGCGGGCTCTTCAGGAACGACAGCCGGCGGGTGCCGAAGTGGTAGGCCAGCGCACCGAAGCGCTCGGGCCGCAGCGCGACCTGCGGGTGCAGGCGCCAGGCGCGGTCGGGATCGAAGCCGACCACCGCCCCCGCGGTCTCGACCGGGGAGGCGGCGCCGGGGGCGATGGTCGGGGCGGCCATGGCTAGTAGACCCCGCACATGCCGTCGATGGACACGTCCTCGACGAGGAGGTCCTCCTCGACGAGCGCCTCGGGAGCGCTGGGCGCCTCCGGGGCTGCGGCGGTCGGCTCCTCGGTCGTCTCGGTGGTGGGCGCTTCGGGCTGCATCTGGGCCTCCGGGGTCGCGGTCGAGGGTCGGCCGCTCTGTGGTCGAGCGCACTTCTACCAGCTTTCGACACTCAATGCCACAACTTTGGGCACCTGGTGTCAGAAGCGCCGAGATGGCATCGTTGCCACCGATGTCGCGCCCCGTCGTCGAGACGCCCGGCGTCGGGCGCCCTCGGGCGACGACGCCCCTGGAGATCACGAGCGTGTCGCTCGAGCTCTTCGAACGACAGGGCTTCGACGCGACGACCGTCGAGGAGATCGCGCGCGCCGCGGGCATCAGCCGGCGCACCCTGTTCCGCTACTTCCCGTCGAAGAACGACATCGTCTGGGGCGACTTCTCCGCCCAGGTCGAGCGCTTTCGGCGGTCTCTCGCGGAGTCGCCCGCCGACGAGCCGACGATGCAGGTGATCCGGCGCTGCGTCGTGGCCTTCAACGACTACGGCAGCGACGCCGAGCCCGAGCTGCGCACGCGAATGCGGCTCATCACGACCGTCCCGGCGCTGCAGGGCCACGCGATGCTCCGCCACGCGGAGTGGTGCGACGCGATCGCGGCGTTCGTCGCCGGGCGCGAGGGCAGCCGCCGCGACGCGCTCGTGCCGACGATCGTCGCCCAGGCGGCGCTCGGCGTCTCGACCGGGACCTTCCGCGTCTGGATCGACGAGGGCGGTGACCTCCTCGCGCTGCTCGACGAGGCGTTCGGTCGCCTCGCCGAGGGCTTCGCGCCGGCCTGATCCCGGCTACGCCTCCGGCGCCAGCTCGAACGAGACCAGCGGCGAGGCCACGCCGTTGACCTGCAGCCCGATCGCGTGCGCCCCCGCGTGGTACCGGCGGGTCGTGATCGGCCGGAAGGAGTGCGTCCGGTCCAGGTCGATGCTCGCACCGGGCGCGAGGGTCGCCGTGGTGAGCTTGAAGACCTTCGGCGTGCGGGTGCCGTTGGCCTTGCGGTGGTGCACGACGTAGTCGATCGCGAGGCGCGCCTCCGCGTCGCCCGCGTTGCGGACCGTCGCACGGAACCGCAGCGACCCGCCGATCGCCACGCGGTCGGCGTCGAGCACCGGGCCCTCGACGGCGACCTCGGCGGGTGCGAACCCGAGCACCGCCAGCGCGTCGGGATCGCCGCGCTTGACGAGCGTGCGCAGCGCGTGGCGCACGAGGCGCTCGCGCTCGGGCACTCGCCCGGCAACGGGCTCGGCGAGCCAGCGCCGTGCCGTCTCCACGACGAGGGTCGGCTCGTCGCGGCTCAGGTCGTTGAGGTGGTTGGCCACGGAGCGCCGGACGTCCTCGCTCGCGTCGTGACGCAGCGCGTCGAGGATCGGCAGCGTCACGCCGGGGCGGGCGAGGATCTCCGGGACGCGCGTCGCCCACGGCAGGTACGGGCGCGTGCCCTCCGACGCGAGGCGCCGGACGCCGGCGTCGGGGTGCGCCGCCCACCCCTCGAGCGTCGTGAGCACCCGGTCGAGATCGTGGCGCAGCAGCGGCCGGATCCCGAACTCGCCGGTGAAGCGGACCGTGAGCCGCTCGAACAGCGCGAGCGCGTCGTCGACCGCGGCGTCCGTGCCCGCCTCGACGGCGCGCAGGGCCACGGCCGAGGTCACCGGCCAGAGCATCCAGCCGGTGAAGGGCACCGCGCCGTCGAGCGCCGCGCGGACGACGGCCGCGAGCCCGTCGTGACCACCCCCGATGTCGAGCAGCAGGCCGTCGCGCAACCGGTCGGCGCGCTCGCGCAGCGCGAGCGGACCGAGGTCCTCCGCGGCGTCGCGCAACGTCGGCAGCGCGCGTCCGTGCGCCGCCTCCAGCGCGAGGACGAGACCCGCCGCGTCGTCGGGTCCGAGGAGCTCGTCGGCGAACGGCATCGCGCGGCGCGGTCAGGCCCCGACCGGCGTGCGGGCGAGGTGCGCCGCGACGACGAGGTCGTACCCCGCGCAGAGCGCGGGGTACCAGTCCGGGACGAGGGTGTCGTCGTCGTGGGCGTGGAGCGCGTCGAACAGCGCGTGGCTCGCCCAGCCGGCGGCGAGCACCCGCGCGCCGGCCGGCCCGCCCCGACGCGCGGCCGCCGTCGCCAGCGCCCCGTAGCCGATCGTCGCGGCCAGCTCGCGGGCCAGCGCCGCGCCGGGCCGGCGACGGCGACGCGCAGCGGGGTACACGAGCGCGGCGCCCACGAGGGCCGCCGCCATCACCGGGACGCGGCGGCCCCGACCCAGCCGGCCGATCGCGACGTTCGTGCCGAGCGCCGTCGCGGCGCCGGCGACGGCCGCGAGCGCGTCGCGGGGACCGACGGTGATCATGGACGGGAGCTTGCCCGACGCCGCGGACGACGGTGGCCTCACCGGGCGGGCGGGGTCCACTCCCGAAAGCGCCCGGCCGGGAGGAACCCGAGGCGCGCGTACAGCCCCTCGGCCTCCCCCGTGGACTGCAGGCTGGCGGTGCGACAGCCGCGGCCGCGCGCGTCGCGCAGCGCCTGCGCGGTGACGGCCGTGCCGAGCCCTGCTCGCCGGGCCGGCGGGATCGTCGCGACGTCGTAGACCCCGCAGTCGCCCTCGTGGTCGACGGTCATCGCGGCCGCGGCGTCCCGGGCGTCCTGCCGCGCCACGAGGACGTGGCATCCCTCCAGCGCGGGGAACAGCCCGGTCGGCAGGCCGTTGACGGCGAAGCACCGCGCCGCGGAGGGCGCCGGATCGAGGTCGAGCTCCGGGCCGTCGGGCTCGCGCAGCGCCGCGAGGTCGAGCGTCATGACGAGCGTCGACTCGTCGTTGCGCCAGCCGGCGGCCACCAGGGCGCGGGTCGCGGCACCCGCGGTCTCGTGGACCCAGAGCGCGAACGCGTCGACGCCGGCGTCGGCGTACCGCGCGGCGATCTCCGCGCCCGCCGCGACCGCGTCGGCCTCGTAGTCCAGGAGCACGGCGTTGTTGAAGATCCCGCGCTCGGGCTCGTCCGGGAAGATCGCCGCCGCGACGGGCCCGGACCGCACGAGCCGCGCCCCGGGCGTGGCGTCGGCGAAGCACGCCCACGAGGCCACGAGGGTCGCGGTCGCGCGCTCGATCGTCCCGCGGGCGGCGTGCTCGTCGTCGATGCGCATCGTCGGACGCGGGAGCCTACGCCGGGCGGGCCGGTGCCGAGGCCCGGCGTACGCTGGGCCGATGCGGATCGAGGTGCTCGTCGGGGACATCACGACCGACCGCGAGGCGGACGCGATCGTGAACGCGGCCAACTCGTCGCTGCTCGGGGGCGGCGGCGTCGACGGCGCGTTCCATCGGGCGGCGGGGCCCGCGCTCGTCGCGGAGTGCCGGCTGCTCGGTGGCTGCCCCACGGGAGAGGCACGCATCACCGGCGCCGGCGACCTGCCGGTCCGTCACGTCATCCACACCGTCGGCCCCGTCTGGCGGGGCGGCGACCACGGCGAGGACGCGCTGCTGGCGTCCTGCTACCGGGAGAGCCTCCGCCTCGCGGCGACCCACGACTGCCGCGTCGTCGCGTTCCCCGCCATCTCGACGGGCATCTACGGGTTCCCGGCCGACCGCGCCGCGCGGATCGCCGTGGTGACGCTCGGCGAGGAGGCGGTGGCGCACGCCGTCGTCGAGCGCGTACGGCTCTGGGCGTTCGGCGAGCCGGCCGAGCGTCCCCTGCGCGACGCGCTCGGGGAGGCCGCGCCGTAGCCCGTCGCCGCCGGCCGGGCGAGGCACGCCGTGCCCGCGGCCCCGGCCGCACGGAGCCACCCCCGGCCCCGCCCGCGGAGCAGGCCCCGTGCGCGCGGCGTCGTTTGCGGTCCGCGTCCGCCGGGCAACGTCGAAGGCGATGCGCACCCGATCGACGACGTGCCGAACGCCCCTCGCGACCGGGGGCCCGGCGTGAGCGCCGACGTGGCCCCGGGCCGCCAGGGCCTGGACCCCGCGCTCGAGGACGTGTTCGCCACCCTCCAGCGGCGCAACCCCGGCGAGGACGAGTTCCACCAGGCCGCGCGTGAGGTGCTCGAGAGCGTCGCACCGGTGATCGAGCGTCACCCGGAGTACGCCGAGGCCCGGCTGCTCGAGCGGATCTGCGAGCCGGAGCGTCAGATCCTCTTCCGCGTCCCGTGGGTCGACGACGACGGCGAGGTCCAGGTGAACCGCGGGTTCCGGGTCGAGTTCAACTCGGCGCTGGGGCCCTACAAGGGCGGCCTGCGCTTCGACGGCGAGCTGCAGCTCGGGACGCTGAAGTTCCTCGGGTTCGAGCAGATCTTCAAGAACGCGCTGACGGGCCTGGGCATCGGGGGCGGCAAGGGCGGTGCGGACTTCTCGCCGAAGGACCGCAGCGACGGCGAGATCATGCGGTTCTGCCAGGCGTTCATGACCGAGCTGCACCGCCACATCGGCGCGCGGACCGACGTCCCGGCGGGCGACATGGGCGTCGGCGAGCGGGAGATCGGTTACCTGTTCGGGCAGTACCGGCGGATCACGAACCGCTCCGAGTTCGGGGTGCTGACCGGGAAGGGCCTCGGCTGGGGCGGGGCGCAGCTACGGACCGAGGCCACCGGCTACGGCTGCGCGTACTTCGTCGAGGAGATGCTGCAGGCGCGCGACACGTCGCTGGACGGCCGGACCGTCGTCGTCTCCGGCGCCGGGAACGTCGCGCTGCACGCGATCGAGAAGGTCACCGCCCTCGGCGCCCGGGTCGTCGCTTGCTCGGACTCCCGCGGCGTGGTCCACGATCCGGAGGGGATCGACCTCGACCTCGTCCGCGAGCTGAAGGGCGAGCAGGGCGACGGGCTCGCGGCCTACCCGGAGCAGCGCCCGGACGCCCGCTACGAGGAGGACGGATCGATCTGGGCGATCGCGTGCGACGTCGCCCTGCCGTGCGCGACGCAGAACGAGCTGGACGAGGACGACGCACGCCAGCTCGTCGACCAGGGCGTGATCGCCGTCGCCGAGGGCGCGAACATGCCGTGCTCGCCCGGTGCCGTCGACGTCTTCCGCGACGCGGACGTCGCCTTCGGCCCCGGCAAGGCGGCGAACGCCGGCGGGGTGGCGGTCAGCGCGCTGGAGATGCAGCAGAACGCCGCGCGCGACCGCTGGACGTTCGAGCGCACCGAGCAGCGGCTCGTGGAGATCATGCGCGACATCCATGCCCTCTGCCGCGACACGGCAGAGGAGCACGGCCGCCCCGGCGACTACGTCACCGGCGCGAACATCGCGGGCTTCCGGCGGGTCGCCGACACGATGCTCGCGCTCGGCGTCGTCTAGGGGGCGCGGCGCGTCCGCCCCGAAGGACGGCGCGCGTCGGTGATCGGCCGCTACCGGCCGAGCGTCACGGCGGTGGTCGCGATGCGCCGCGCGGACGCCGCGTCGCGGGTCGCCCGCAGCGCGAACGCCCCGAGCGGACGCGGTCGGCCCTTGGTGGTCGTCAGGCGCAGGGTGGTCCCGCGCAGCGTCCCGGTCGCGTGCGTCGTGCCGTTGCGCGTCAGCCGCACCGGATACGTGACGCCGGGGTCCCCGAGCGCGCGGCTCACGCGGATCGTCGTGCGCCGCGTGCGCGACACGTAGCCGAGCGTGCGGTAGGTCGTGGCGCGCTCGGGCGCGACGATCGGCGCCCGGCCGGGGATCGAGGCGAGCGGCACGAGCTGGTCGCCGGGAGCCGTCCCGAACCCGACGGTCACGCGTGCGCCGACGCACGCCGGCTGCTGGCGTCCGCCCTCGTTGATCGACAGCCCGCCGTCGGTCGGCGACGGACCGCCGGCCCGGAGCGTGAGCGGCGACGCCGCGGAGGCCTGCCCGCGCTCGGGCGCGAGCGCGTCCGAGGTCCGCCCGCCGGCCAGGAGGACCGCGTCGAGCACGCAGTCCGGCCGGTCGACCGCGATCGTCACCGACGCCCGAGCGTCGCCGGCCGCGCTGCGGCCGATCCCGAACCCGTACGCGAGCCCGATCGTCCCGCCCTGCGGCGAGGGTTGCAGGACCTCCTCCTTCAGCGGACCGGGATCCACCTGGTACGCGGGGGACGTCGCCTGCGCCGCTGGCGCGCCGATCGCGAGGGCGGCCGTCGTCGTGGAGAGCAGGAGAGTCCGGCGAGGCAGGCGCATGGCGGGACGCTACCGCGGACGCGCCACGTTGGCGAGCCGCGGCGCCGTCGCTCAGCTCCTGCACGAGACGGTCGGCGCGCCGCGGTGGATCGGGGTGCTCCTCCTGCCGCTCGCCCTGTGGGTGCTGCACGAGGAGGACACGTCGACGCGCCGGGACGACGACGCGCCGTCGCCGTCCCTCGCCCGCTGACGCCCCCTGGACGGCGGTCACTCCGTCCGCAGCCCCTCGGGCCGGAGGATCCGCCCGAGCGCCGGTCCGGTCAGCGCGGTGACGAGCGGGACGACCGCCGCGCCGACCCCCACCACGAGCAGCGTCGACCCGACATCGATCCGGACGGGCTCGCCGACGAGCCGCAGGAGCACGACGCCGAGCGCCGTCCCGGCGACCACCGCGAGCGCCAGGCCGAGGCCCACCGGGACCGCCGTCTCCAGCAGCACGGAGCGCCGGATCGTCCGTGGTGGGGTGCCGAAGGCGACGAGCGCCGCGAGCAGCCTGCGGCGCTCGTGCAGCTGCTGCAGGGCCGAGACGAGCATGCTCGCGCCGATCAGGGCGAGCACCGCAATCGCCCCGGCGATGATCCCGCGCCGTACGACGAGGAACTCGCCGTCGGCCCGCGTCGCCGTGAGCGCGGAGACGACGGTCAGCGGGCCGAGGCGGGCGGCCTCGTTGCGGAGGTCCTCGAGCGCGTCGGGCCCGTCGCCGAGGCGCACCGCCGCCGCGGCCGACAGCCCCGGAAGGGCGCGGCGGTCCGCGGCGGCCGGCGTCAGCAGCACGCCCTCGGTCGGCCCGCCGTCGATGACGCTCGGCCGCGACGCCACGACCCGCGCGTCGGCGGGGACCCGCCATCGGGCAGCTCCGTCGCGCCACGCCGATCCCGGCGCCGGGACGACGATGCCGGGCCCCCCACGGGCCACGAAGGCGTCGCCGTCGGCGCAGGACCGCAGCACGACGAGGTGCCGGAGCACGCGGCAGGAGGCGACGGTGACGACGGAGGTCGTGCCGTCGCGCCGCTCGATCAGCGCCTTCTCCCGCACGAGCGCCGCCTCGGCGCCCGCCCGGCGCAGCGCGGCCCGCAGCTGCTCCGCCGACGGCCGGCCGGGCCCGGTGGCGGTCTGCACCTGGGCGTCGTAGCGGGCGACGTCGGCGCCGGTCCGGACCGTCGAGACGTCCTCCGCGGCGCTGAACAGGGTCTGCAGCGCGATCGCGCCCGCGACCGCGACCGCGATCCCGCTCACGACCCGTGCGGCGGCGCCGCCGTCGGCCTGCAGCCGCCGGACCGCGAGGGTCCACGGCACCGGTCCCGGACGCAGTCGCCGGACGACGGTCTCCACGACCCACGGCAGCACCGCGGTGATCCCGACGAGGACGCACGCGATGCCTGCGGCTGCGAGCCACGGGTCGAGGTGCTCCCCCGCGGCGACGTCCGTGCGCAGCAGCGGCACGAGCAGCAGCAGGCCCAGCACCGGCAGCGCCAGGCGCCAGGCGAGCCGCCGCGGTCGCGTCCCGCCCCGGCGCACGACCCCGAGCGGGTCGATCGCGACGCGCCCCAGGGCCAGCTGGGTGATGACGACCGCCGTCACGGGCACCGCGACGGCGACGAGCGCCGCGAGAGCCGTCGCCGGGCGCAGGTCGGTCGGGAAGACGCTGAGGTCGCCGACCCGGGCGCCGGACGCGAGCTGCCGGGCGCCGAGGAAGAACGCGGTGCCCGTGGCGAGCCCGAGCAGCGCGCCGAGCAGGGCCTCCCCACCCGCGATCCGCCGCACCATCCGCCGGTCCGCGCCGACGAGCGACAGCGCGGCGAGGCGGCGATCGCGTTCCTCGCCGCCGAAGCGCACCGCCGCGCCGACGAACACCGCCACCGGCACGAGGAGCACGACGAGCGCGACGACGACGAGCAGCGCGAGGATCGGCGACTGCCCCTCGGACTGGCTCGTGTCCCCGAAGCGGTCGATCCGGCGCACGCCGTCGGGCCCGACGCGCAGGTCGCCGCGGCCGGCCCAGAAGGCGAGCTCTCCCGGCCCGCTCAGGCCGGCGTCGGTGATCGTGCCGACGATCCGCCCCGGGATGCGGGGACGCAGCAGCGCGCCGTCGGGACCGTCCAGGAGCCGCCGCAGGCGGGGCGACACGACGACCTCGCCGGCCGCGGGGAGCCGCGCGAGGCCCGGCGGGACCGGGGCCGCGGCACCCTCCCGCTGCACGAGCCGTCCGCGGACGTCCTCGTCCCGGAACCGGACCGCGGCGTCGGCGACGAGCAGCGTGCGCGGGCCGCGGGTGGTCGGGGCGTCCGAGAGCTGCAGGTCGTCCCGCGCTGCGGTCCGGGCGTCCCGGGCGTCGAGCGCCGTCGGCGTCGCGGCGGCGAGCAGCAGGAGCGCCACGCCGAGCCCGACGCCGATCGCGGTCATCGCGGTGCGCGACCACGACGCCCGTCCACCGGCGGCGGCCAGCCGGGCCCCGAGCAGCAGCTCGCGCCCCCAGGCGGCGGCGCGGCTCACGACAGGAGCTCCGCGGTGCGGGTGCGGCCGTCGCGGACGACGACCTCGCGGTCCGACCAGCCCGCGACGCGCGCCTCGTGCGTGACGAGCACGACGGCCGCCCCGCTCTCGCGCGCCGCGCCGGCGAGGAGGTCCATCACGCGCTCGCCGTTGAGCGAGTCCAGCGCGCCGGTCGGCTCGTCGGCGAAGATCACGCGCGGCGTCGTCACGAGCGCTCGCGCCACGGCGACCCGCTGGCCCTGACCGCCGGAGACCCGCCCCGGCGTGTGCCGGGCGACGTCGGCGACCTCGAGCCGCTCGAGCCACTCCAGCGCCCGGGCGTCGGCCTCGCGTCGCGGCACGCCGTCCAGCCGTAGGGGCAGCGCGACGTTCTCCGCGCAGCTGAGCTCCGGGACGAGCTGGCCGAACTGGAAGACGAACCCGAACGCCGTCCGCCGCAGCGCGCCGCGGTCGGCGTCCGTGAGCGTCGCGAGGTCGCGGCCGTCGAAGCGGACCGTGCCCCGATCGGGCCGCACGATCCCGGCCAGGCAGTGCAGCAGCGTCGACTTGCCCGATCCCGACGGGCCCATGATCGCGACGACCTCTCCGGGGCGCACGGCGAACGTCGCGCCCTCGAGCGCGGGGGTCGGGCCGAACGCCTTGTGCAGGTCGGTCCCGACGAGGAGCGGCTCCGTCGCCGGGACGCTCACGAGGTCACCTGCGCGCGGAGGCCGTCGAGTCGGGCGGCGGTGAGCTCGAGCCAGCGGAGGTCCGCCTCGAGGTGGAACAGGGCGTGGTCGCACACGAGCTGGTCGGCGAGGTCGCCGTCGCGCTTGCGCCGCGTGAGCTCGCGCATCGCCTCGAGGTGCGCCGCGCGCTGCGTGTCGAGGATGTCGGCGGCGGGCCGCCCCGTGAGCAACGCGAGGACGACCTTGCCGTAGAGCGTCGTCTGCAGGTACTGCTCGGGACGCTCCGGCTGCGCGAGCCAGAGGTCGACGTCGGCGACCCCGGCCTCCGTGATCGCGTAGCGCTTGCGCTCCGGTCCGCCCCCGGCCTCGACGCCATCGAGCTCGACGAGCCCGTGCTTCAGGAGCCGCTGGAGGGTGGCGTAGACCTGGCCGTACGCCAGCGGGCGGTCCTGCCCGAAGCGCTCGTCGTAGGCGCGCTTGAGGTCGTACCCGTGACTCGGCCCGGACTCCAGGAGCCCGAGGAACGCCTTCGAGATCTGCATGGGCGACGACTATACACACCGAGTATTCTCTCGGTGTAGAGACCGCGAGGACAGCGCCTTCGCCACCGTCGCCGGCGCGCGACGCCCAGACGCAAGCAGGAGCGACGAGCGGCACGCGGCGCCGAGCGGCGCGAGCCGTCAGCGGCGCCCACGATCCGCGGTGTCGGCCGCGTCGGCGTACCCGAGCAGGCGCCGCAGCCGTGGGCGCAGGTGCAGGAACGGGTTCGGCGAGTCCCGCACCGTCGCGGTCCCGAGCCGCCGCTCGCGGGCGACCGCGCGCGCCGTCCGCGCGAGCGCGTCGACGGTGACGCCGGTCGCGACGGGTACCGTCGTGCCCGGCTCGCGCGGGCGCCCCGTCCAGAGCCGGCCGGCCCGCAGTGGCAGGTACGCGCCGGACCACGCCGGCGCGTAGGCCCGCACCGGGGGCCGCGGGGGCCCGCCGTCGATCGCGGGCTCGATCCGCTCGAGGAGGAACAGGACGAAGGATCGGCCGCGTTCGAACGGCGGGCCGTCGG